>NZ_AQGU01000020.1 GCF_014905615.1 Pseudoalteromonas aliena SW19 | reverse complement strand
CTGAGTAGTTTGGGTCTCGCTAGGCGTTGACCTTTCCCGTCTCAGTGGGGTCGCATTATAGGGAGATTCGAGCGGGGGTCAATGTTTTATTTCAGCTTTTTGACAATTAAATGAATTTAGTATGAAAGCTATACAAATAAAGGGCTGCAGGATACTTTTCGTTTAAAAAACATTCACAACTTATGTATCAATTGATGATGTATTAGTAAGGTTTAAACTAAGCTGTATGTTAAACAAACAACACACGGCTTTATTTAAAATTAAAGATTTATTTAGATGCTATTTCCCATACAGCAATAGAGCCTGATATTTCATTTCCAACGATTAAGAGTGGATTTCCTGTTGCACTTTGCTCTGCTGAAACGAATACCATTCCTTCAGGTGCTAAATCGCCTGTAATATTCGCTCCTTTAATTAAGCCTCTATTATAGAAGTAGTCTTCAAATTGAACATTGTATGGATTAGTAATGTCGTAAGCCATAATACCGCCCATACGTTCTAAACCAATAAAAGCAAATGTACGATCGTCCATTTTACCAATAGCCAGCGCTTCAGGCTCTGCGCCTTTATCATCTGAACGTGAGTCTCCATTGTTTTCATCTTCATTATTGTTAAATGATTCACCATGCACAGATGCTGTTATACGTGCTATATCGTCACCTGAATCAAAAACCACCAGCCCATTGCTATCCCAAATAGTAAAAGAACGTGCGCCATAGCCGTAAAGCGATTCGTATTGTCCGTCGTTATTGGTATCGCCTTTTATTGTTGTTACTTTTAAGCGACCAATATCATCATCGTCGTTATTTAAGTAATCAAAATTAGCAGCAAGATTTAAGTCTTCAACACGGCTTTCATCTATATAAGCTAAGCAGCCATCGTCTTCATCGTAATCAAGTCCACCCTTTGCTATACAGTCTGCTTCATCCGTTGTATCAAAAAAGTATTCTCTTGCGTCTCCTTCGTTGGCAGTAACTATAAAGTTAGCGCCTTTCCAACTAAAGCTTGAGATAGTATCGGGCTGGTACATACCATAGAGCCCTGGGTATGATTTAAAATTAACGCCGCCATCTTTATCTGAGGCATCAAGTTGTAAGCTTGACCAATCTTTAAAGCCTAAGCCCTTTAGCTCAAGACTGTTGTCTTGTAGGTTAACTATTGCAAGTGCATTGTTTTCTTGAATAGATACACAAGCATATTTGTTATCATTAGAAATGCTAACGTACTCGGGCTCTAAATCCATAGCTACTGTGGTATTTATTAGATTACCGTTAATAGTACGACCATTTGGGTTTGCAAAAACGACCCCTTGCGCTTCTAGTTCGGTTTGTTTGTTGTTATAGGCTTTAAAATCAATATTTATTACTGTATCGGCTATTACATTATTTGTTATATCGATAATACTAATAGAACCTTCAGGATCTACGCTGTAGTCGCCACTTGGTTCACCTTAGTTAGCAACCACTGCCTTTGCGCCATCGTGGGTGAACGTCACCATGTCTGGTAAAAATCCGACTGTAACATTTTTAATAAATACAGGTGAGTCGCCGCTTATATCGTAAAAAGCAATTTGACCTGCATCACCCGTACTTTCAGCAGCCATTGCAACCGCTAGTAAATTATTGTTTTCATCAATAGCAATGCTGTTTGCATCGCCTTGGGTGTTGTCGTTTAAAGGTAGCATAATGACCGAGGTTAAGTTAGTGGCGTTTATAACCCCTTCGTTATCTTTAACAAGTGCGGCAGTATCAAAGGTGTCGGCGGGTAAAGTATTAACAACAGCATCATCACCTGAACTGTTAATAGCGTAAATCCATTTTTTAGATGCTTGATATGCAACTATTTCAGCTGCACCTTCTGGGCTTTGTGCATTTAATACACCTCTACCCACAAGGTTAATATTTAATGCTGAATTGGCATTTATACCATTTAACCCATTAGTTCCACCTACGCCTTGTTCTCCCTGTAATCCTTGAGAACCGTTTTGACCATCGTCACCATCAAGTGAGCAACCAGTAAGAACAGATATAAGTGACAGCGCGATAATTGATTTTTTAAACATGTGATTTTCCTTAGTATTGTATTTGCTAAATATCAACACACCGGCATGACAAGATTATGGCAATTTTAATACAGCCTCTTAGCCTAAGTGATTAGCTTATACGCTAGCGGAGTTATTAAAATTAAAGCGGCCGTATAGCCAATCGTTTTTACAGTCGAGGAATACTCTCGTTTAATTGCAACCCCTAGCAAAGGTCTAAATACATCAATACGTGTAATACTCCATGTTATGACACCGCAAAAAGACCAAGTCCCTGTAATAATAATGAATGGTTCAGCAACAGGCCCTAAACTTAAAGGTTGCAGTAAAAAACACAAAATAATCAATATGCTTTGATGCAATAAATAAAAGGGAAACACCCATGCATTGAGCTGCTTTAAATAGTAGGTATTAAAATTTAAAAATCGGTGAGCAAGCGCTAGTACAAAAAACACACCTACTATACGTTGAATATTGTAGCTACCGCTTAAAATAAAATGAGGGAGAGTAAACGCCTTTTGATAGCTTAATATTATAAGTACTAACAAAACCGAAAAACTCAAAGCCAGTAATACCAAATTTTTATTCAAGCAGTTCCAAAAATAAGTGTTTTTAGCAAGTATGTATCCAGCGAGTAGTAGCATAAAGCCATTAGTTTCTCTGAGTGAATCGCCAGTTAAGTAATGGCTTGTAAATAGTATGATAATAGTGAGCAAGATAATTAAAAGCCCAAATGACACCCCCCCTTTAACAAATGTTTTTAAAGGCGTAATAAAAGGCAAGCGTGCAAAAAGAGTTAAAACAATAATGATCAACATAAACTGCCACAACGAGCGCAAATACCATAAGTGATTTACATCCACATTCGGCCACACTCCAGGCTGATAATTAATAAACAGCGTATTGTTAGTCTCTATAAAAGCTAAATAAAATTGCCAATAGCTAATATTAATAACACCTTGCTGTGACATTTCTGCAAACAGCTGTAAAGGCACTATTAGCCATAATCCCACCAGCAAGGGTAAGAGTAAAAAAACAGAGCGGTATAAGGTGAAATGTAACCAAGACTTAAAGCTGCTTACTTTATCAATCATAAAACGCAGCGCTACGCCCGATATAAACCAAATGAGCAACATGCGCCAAGGTGAAAACACCAACATTAAATATTCAACATACTGTGATGTATAATTACTTTTAAAATGAAATCCCCAGTTTTCGCTATACAACATGCCAATGTGATAAAAAATTAGCGACGCAAATGCAATTACCCTAAGCCAGTCAAGATAATATTTACGCGAATTAATTAATGAAGGTTGTTGTACTTGAGTGCTCATGCTTTTACTACTTTATGTATGTTATGCGTTATTGATACCTAAAGATCTCGCTAAAACTATCTATAAGTGCTTATATTACAAGCAATAGTGATAAAAGGTGGTATACAGGGATAAGCGTGCCACATCAGCAATAAGCATACATTTATGAACCTACAGCACTTTCAACGTTTTCAAAGCATTTACGCATCAGTATTACTGTGTGCTTACGTATTAATTAATAATACAGTAAACGCTACAACCCAAATAATGGAAGCCCAAAGAGAAGGAGCTTTAACATTTTCTATGTGGGAACCATTTGTTTGGGAGTATTCCAGTGCCTTGAGTGCTTTGCTTATATTCCCTATTTTAATTTGGTTTTTAAGACACTTACCTTTTAATTGGCAAAATATCACTACCTCTTTAGGTAGGTACTTTGGTGCCTCTATTATATTTAGCGTGTTACACGTTGGTATTATGGTGGGGGTTCGTAAATTCATATATTTGTTGAATGATGGGTCTTACAACTTTGGACTTAGCTGGTTTGAGCTTATTTATGAATACCAGAAAGACGCTATAAGCTTTGTGTTTTTCATCGTACTTATCAAAGTATATCAATACGTGGTGCAGCAGTTACTAGGTGAAGCCTCTTCAATTGAAGAAAGTGAGCTGCAAACAACATCGACCATAAACCGCTTATTAGTTAAAAAGCTCGGTAAGGAATTTATTATAAAAATAGAGGATGTTGATTGGCTTGAATCGTCAGGTAATTATGTAAACCTACATATAGGCTCACGCATATATCCGTTAAGGGCAACGCTTACAGCATTGAGCAAACAACTTGAAGTACAGGGGTTTTGTAGAATTCACCGCAGCCATGGCGTAAAACTCGATAAAGTGGAGTCCATTACACCACTCCCCAGTGGCGACAGTGAAATAAAACTAACAACAGGTAAAGTACTTAACTTGTCTAGACGCTATAAAGAGCAATTTAAACTTCAGCTAAAATAAAAAGGCTACCTAAGTAGCCTCTATTGTTATTTTTTAACAGGTCGTTTCCAACCCGTTAAATTACGCTGTTTAGAGCGTGCTATTGCTAGTTGATCATCTTCAACAGTACTGGTGATCACAGAGCCTGCACCAATTGTTGCAGTTGCACCTATATTTACAGGGGCAACGAGTGATGAATTAGAGCCAATAAAGGCATTATCGCCAATAATAGTTTTTGCTTTATTAACACCATCGTAGTTACAGGTAATAGTGCCAGCGCCAATATTCACTTTTTCGCCAATTTCAGCATCACCTAAATAACTTAAGTGGTTGGCTTTAGAGCCTTTACCTAATCGGGTTTTTTTCATCTCTACAAAGTTACCAATGTGCGAGTCTTCTTCCATTACAGCGCCAGGGCGAAGGCGAGCATAAGGACCCAGCGTACATTTATCAGCAACTGTGGCACCTTCAATAAGGGTATTCGCTTTAATGACAACGTTATCGCCAATACTACAATTTTTAAGGACGCAGTTTGGACCTATTTGTACATTGTTACCAAGCGTGACTGTGCCTTCAAAAATAACGTTTATATCAATTAATACGTCTTCGCCTGTTTTAACATCGCCACGTACATCTATACGCGCAGGATCAGCAAGTGTAGCACCATTTAACATTAGCTCTTGCGCTTGCCATGCTTGGTAAGCACGCTCAAGACCAGCAAGTTGTACGCGGTTATTTGCGCCCTCAACTTCCATTGCATGGTCAGGCTGAGCTGAAGTAATTTCTACGCCTTCACTGTGAGCCATTGCAACGATATCTGTTAAGTAGTACTCGCCTTGTGCATTATTGTTAGATAAGTTACCTAACCATGTTTTTAATAGCTTACCGTTAACAGCCATAATGCCTGTATTTACTTCGGTAATAAGTAACTGCTCTGGGCTTGCATCTTTTTGCTCAACAATACCAACAAGCTTGCCATTTTCACGCAGCATACGGCCGTAACCATTTGGGTTAACCAAATTAACTGTTAATACCGCTAAACCATTTTTAGGTGTTGCAGCTAATAAGCGCTCAAGCGTTGATTGCTTTGTAAGTGGTACATCGCCGTATAAAACAAGTACTGTGTCGTCGTCATTAATGTGTGGGTTAGCTTGAGCTACTGCGTGGCCAGTACCAAGTTGCTCTGCTTGGAGTACCCAATTTACATTGTTATCGGCAAGTTGTTGTTGTAATAGTTCGCCGCCGTGTCCGTAAACTAAGTTTGTAGTTGTTGCACCTAATGCCATCGCATTATCAATAACGTGCTGCACCATTGGTTTACCTGCAACGTTGTGCAAAACTTTAGGTAGAGCAGAACGCATGCGAGTACCTTTACCCGCAGCAAGAATAACAGTTGTTAGAGCCATTAAAACAATTTCCTTTTTTCGTTGTTTTAGCTTAATAGAATAAGTGTGCTGCAAAGTAGATTACGTAAGTCACATCATGTGCAAATACTCAGTAGGCTAAGCAATGACTACTGAATCTTAACTTAAGCAAAGTAACACCTAATAGAATAGGGTTATTGTAGCGAGGATTTAAGGAATATATAAGCGCGTTTAAAGGTATTAATTCTCTAAACGCGCCTTTTTACTTAACTTTACTCATCGAAAAGTATTTTCGCCTTAACAAGTCATGTATTACAAACTCTTGCTCTCTACCATATGCTTTAAACATTCGGTTATTGTGCATATGTAAAAGAGAGCCTAAAAGTGAATCTCGAGTGCAGTTAAGTTTATTTTCTTTAATGAGCTTAACTAAAACTTTAACTACTGGCTCAGCATCACTCAGCCACTCCTTAAATAACTTAGAAATAAGCGTTTGAATTTCGTCAAGTTCATCTGTAGCAGCAATGTTTAGTTTATTGAAATCATCATCTAACTGCGCTTGGTACTCTCGAAAACGGTTACCTAATTGCTTACGTAAAATACTGTTTTCATTAAACTCATTACCAAAACCATCTCGTAAATGGCTGATTAGATTTAACCGCTCAGCGTCGCTGTAATCAAATAGATTAAGCAACTTATGTGTATAGTTTAGAGCTATTCGCCAACGTATATCTTCACCGTAGTCATCTACTAATAAACACGCTTTTGCAACTAACGAGCTGTCATACATAAATAAAGATTCAACTAAACCTATAGATTCAGGGCCTCCATAGCGTTCAACTTCTCGCTCATAGGTCATTAACTCTACTTTATGTAACTCTCCGCTTTCGATCATTTGATCAAGTAAGTTATTTAATAAAGGTAATAATTCGCCACATAATATATTTGGCTCTCCGTGAAAACGAACTCTAATATGCCAATCTGGATCTGAATATCTAATAAAAAACCACTTGTTAAACAAGTTTTTATTCGACTCAATGAGTGGAAGTAATTTCTCACTCAAAAGTTGCTCAACTAAAGAGTTACCACTATAAATTTTTAAACTAAGCCACTCAGAGCCTGCACTAAATCGTCGTTTAATTGGCAACGCTGATATATTTGCAAGAGGCTCATCTACAAAGTGTTTATGTACTTTTGCTTGCGTATTTCTAAAAGGCACTATTATTTCATTATTATAATGATGTCCAAACTCATCTCTTACGCGAGACGAAAAACTAGAAGATAAAACCTCCTTCAACTCAACTTTAGTTTGCCCCTTAGTCTCTGCGAGTAAAATTTCAAACATATCAGAGTTACGCAAATCTAACTGCAAAATATTATCAAACATTGCATAGCAAACTTGTGTATCTAACTGGTAGGTAGTGAAGAGAGTATTAAGCTTATCTAAATCTAGCTGGCCATCAATAAAAACTTCTTGTAGGTGTTTTCTATCAACGCGCCATGTTTTTTCACTCAGCACTAAATTATCTAACATTATTCGCGGAACAAAACTATGTCTAGATGTACTTTGCGGCATAGAAAAGTTAATAGGGCGTCCGTCTTGGTGTTGTAACATACATAAAAACTTATAAGCACTAAGGCTATGCGATGAATAGTTGTGCGCGCATGACAAACGCGGAATAATTTGTTTATTTAGTCTCTTACTCCAAAGCTTAACGTGCTGGCCTTCAACCCATACATATAAATCGCTTAAATGTATTTGATACTCCTTATTTAGGCTGCTATCTGCCATAAATACGATTTCATATTCACGTAAATGCGGACGAGCAATAACATTACCTGGCCGCCCTTCAGGCATATGGACAACTTCAGCAAAAATAACATCGGGTGAATGCGCTTGCTCTTGTTTTAACTCCTCTATCACTGCATTTTTTAAACTTTCATCTAAGTGACAAAAGCGACCTAATAAATTTGCCGATGATGGTCCATAACAACCATTAAACTTAAAGACTGGATTTTTTTTATCATCTTCATAAAGACTTAACATAGCAGCAAAAGAACTAGGATAACTTTTTGTAGCATATTTATTCGCTATTTTACTTTTCAATTCTTTACTTGTTAGCACGATACAATTTCTATGACGATTAGCAGGAAGGCTGATAGCGTCTTCAATAATTGAGTCTATTAAACTGATACTTGCGGTTGAATTTAAAATGCTTCCTGCGCGAGCAAGGTGCAGCCCTGCTAACAAGGGTGTTTCATAGCTAGTTTCATTTGAAATCCCAATCCCAGTCTCATCATCTAAAATTACATCTAGTGGTAAAAACTGCCCTTCAAAGCGAGCATTAAACTTAAAGATAAAGTTACTCAGCGGATTAGATTTATCGGTATCGCCTAATTCAGCCAGTAGCTCTAGCTGCTTTTTCACACGATTAACTTCCAATTCACTCAGCTGACAAGTACTAAAATTACGATAAATATCAGCCTGGAAAAGTTTATTTTCTTCTGCTTTAACTGGCAATTGTTCTAAATGTGTCAGTAGTTGCTTATAAGGCGCAATACTTCCTGTTTTGTCGTTATCTAATTGCTCCATTTGTGCCAAGGCAGTCGCGAGATGATCAGCCGTTTCATCCTCTTTAATCGTTTGAATCGATTTTAATAAGGCATAATCAGGAGAGTCTCCAGTCAAAGGTAAAGGTATATCAGCTAGTAATACGCCTTCATCGATTAAGTCTTGAATATACGCTTCAACCTCTTCTTTTTTAGCCTCTTCATACTGCGCGTAAAATGACTCACATAAATCGTTAAAACACATTCCGGGAGTTGCTGTATTTAAAACAAATTGAAAGTATTCATCACTCTCGATCGCACTCAAACGATATTGCATAGACTTATCTGAGAGGTAAGTTTCTACGTAGCGACATTGATCAGCGATAAAATAGTGTGATGAATTAGGTTTATATTTAAGAGTGTCTGAGCGGGAAGCATATTTAACAAAGTGATCTTTTAATGCACTTAAATAAAATACATCTAAACGTGTTTTACGGCCATCTATTGTATAATCATCTACGGTTAAACTCGTAATCGAGTCAATATCACCTTTGCAAATACCTGAAAAAAGCCCAAAAGGTGTTGGTCTTGCACACATTCTTATCATGTATTTAATCAAAGCATGAGCCACTTTTTTACCTTGTTTTGTATACGATTTTTCACGCCACTGAGTTATTCGCTCTAACAGTGAAGGACTAGCAAGGTAAAGTGCTTCCTCCACCCCTGCCATCGCTAACCAGCTTTCTAGTATTTTGTTAGTATCTGCATTTACATCATTAAACTGTAAAAGCTGCTCATTACTTAATCGTGGTACACGTATAACAAAAAACGGAGCACTTTTTACTTTATTCGACATTACTACATCCTTTTATTTTTAAGTAATTAACAAGCAATCAGAACAACCAAAACCCTCTGCAGGCTTAATAACCCATTACTGTTATTTTTTTGATTAGAACATCTTTTATTCTGATGATACTGTATAAGTAAGCTAAAAGTTAACAGCGGCCCGCAAATTTCAATCACTTAAAACAAAAAATTCAAAATACTTATATAAAGCCACAACCATTAACATACTGGGTTGCAAAATAATCTCTACGAGGATTAAATGAGCTAGACACGATCTATTGAAATAAATGATGAAAATGAAACTAAATAAAAAGAAAATTAAAAAATTATCGTCGGGCATGAAGCTTATACCGAATGAGATAACACCACTAATAGCCGGAGGAGGACATTGCGTAAAAAAGCAAAAGTCGATTGATGAAAACAATATAAAGACGTTTTTTATTTTACTTATTAAAACAGAGTTTACCTTTAAGTAAATGAAAATTATTCGGGGAGCAGAGCAACAAGAGGGAGTAGCCTTACCTGTGGTTTTCACTTCACCTTTTAATTTAGGCCAGAAGCGTTTAAATATTCAAAATTAAGGAAGTCTATTTTTCTTTTTTAACTTAAGACTAACTAGCTGCCGTGAACTCTAAAAAACATCGGTAAAATTCTTACTAAATTCTTACTAAATTCTTCACTAGTTAAACTACGCTAATAAACGCTGGATGTTTAATAGAAAACTCAACCAAAGCCCCCTTTAAAGGCACTTTAGTAAGTACCACAAAGTGATTCATAGCCCAATGTAAACACATGAAATTTATAGCTTATGCTCTTCATCAAGCGGGCATTGTAGACCACGACTATACCCAATTCAATTAACTACTAGTTCATACCTTTCAAATTAGCTGAAAAGCGGTTAAGCATGTCAGGCATGTCCAACTAGTGCCCTTGATAGCATGGGTAATCCCCCCATTTTTAATGGAGGCTAGCTGTAGAGGCAAGACCGTATTCCGCAATTTCAGATTGAAATATCAGAAGAACTAAAGTTAATAAATTAAAATTAAGGTATACCACTCTCAATTAGGAATTGAGGATGAATATGAAGCCACAGCACATATGATGATATTAAAAAGAATTAAAATAGAATCTATCCTTTTACTACCTCTACTAATATCTTTTTTATACTTATTAATAGATCCTGACATTGATTTATTAAAAAAATAAGGATTTTTATAAAAAAAATAAATAACAGTAGACATACTAAATATAAGAGCGAATAAAATCATATCGAACCTCATAAAATTATGAACTTTTGGAAGAAAATCTTAAAATCTCACGCCACAAAAAATGAATGGCGTGAGAATGGTTGTGTTATACGGCACATTGACCAAATAAGCGATTAATCCCTACACCTAAAGAGTACCCACCCATAAAGGAACCAGCCAAAGCAGTACCAATAAAACCACCAGCTGCTGCAGCTGAGGAATATCCTGTCGCGGCTCCTATTGTCATACCTGTACCACCGCCGACACCGTAACCAATAGCAATGTCACCGAAGCTCGGCAAAGAACAGCCATCAAAGGAGAACTCACCCCCACTCACTTCTTGAATTTCATTTACGTTTAAATTTTTCATGTTATTATTTTCCTTATTCGTTGCTTTTTTGCTAAGTCATCGAGTTGTTATATGCTCACACAACACAATTAGTGCGAGCGGTTAATAGGCCAGCTTTAGCTATCCCTTCTAAAGTTAACTAAAGCTAGCCGCTTTAATCTTATAGCTTCGTTACATTACCTAAAATGGTGATGTGCCAATAACGATAATAGGTGGAATGCAAATACAACCTTAACCATTTTTACACCACCAAAAATATTATCTACTCTTTCGAGTTAAATCGTTATTACTACTATCACTTAATAATAAATGGAGGAAAATTAATAAATGGAGGGATACAACCATTACCATTTTCGTCCATATGTACACCACCTGAAATAGCAGATATTGTTTCTTTATTTTTTAACTGAATCATTTTTTTGCCTTAAATTGTTTATTAAAGTAAATTTTATTTATACTTCGGGGCACTGTTACCCCGCACCTAAAGAGTATTACATCCACTCTTCAGGAGGAAATGGGCGAGGATCGTTACCATCTTCTGGAATAGCCATAGTGATCGGATCAGGACCACCTGTCTCTTTTAAAGCGAGGGTTACATAAAAGTCGCCTTTACCGCCTACAACTTGTTCATTTTGTGCTTTTTCTAGTGAAAATGGGTGCATTTTCTTTTCCTTATTTACTTTCTCATTAATGGCTTTATTGCCGGTTTTATTACGTGATACTCCGCCAAGAACTCACGTAACGTTAAAAGCTATCTCAAACTATATTTTTTAATTACATCCAGTCTTCTGGTTGAAATAAACGAGGGTCGTTACCATCTTCTGGGTGAGCCATAGTGATCGGATCAAATGGTCCACCGGTCTCTTTTAGAGGGTGGGTCACATAAAAGTTGCCTTTACCGCCAACAACTTGTTCATTTTGTGTTTCTTCTAATGAAAATGGGTGCATTTTCTTTTCCTTATTTACTTTCTCGTTAATGGCATTATTGCCAGTTTTATTACGTGATACTCCGCCAAGAATTCACGTAACGTTAAAATCTATCTCAAACCATATTTTTTAATTACATCCAGTCTTCTGGTGGGAATGGACGAGGGTCGTTACCATCCTCAGGGATTGCCATTGTAATTGGGTCTGTAGGATTGATACCACCGCCATCCTCTGTACAACCGCCAAAATAAGTAATTTTAGAGGCAACGCCACCTACAACTTGCTCTTCTTGTGTTTTTTCTAATGAAAATGGATGCATTTTATTTTCCTTATTTACTCTCTCATTAATGGCATTATTGCCGTATTTATTACGTGATACTCCGCCAAGAATTCACATAACAGTAAAAACTAACATTTCTGTTTAACCTACTTAAAAATTACGGGAAAAATTTACGGATAGCTTGCAAGCAATCTACCCAATTACCATTTTCGTCCCAACCTAATCCACCATTAACGGCTTCCATCTCAACAATAGCTAACTCTTTCATATATATTCTCCGTTTATTAATTATTAATGCTCTAACATGTAATCAACAATATAATCGGACATTGAAATGCCTGATTGTTTTTCAAAACCAATAAACATGGGAGAAGGGTTTGCTTCTAAAAAATAATACTCGCCGCTTTTATCCATACGCCAGTCTATAGCGGTCCAATTAAGGTATAACTCTTTTGTTATTTCTATAGCTTGGTTTTTTATTAACTCAGGTGTATCAATCACTATCAGCTTTGCACCATCATCTACTCTAAAATCAGCCAACTCGCTTTTTAGCTCTATTGATATAACACGCTTACCTATTACATAGGTTCGTATATTAGTGCCAGTTATAAACTCTTGTACTGTAATGGGAGATTTAGCCAACGCCGCTTCAACTCTTCCTGTTTCTAAGTGAGATTCTGTTAATATTTCTGTATGCGCACCACCGAAAACAGGTTTAAAAATACTTTGCTCTAAATTTTTATATGCAAGCTTTATATCTTCTATGTTGTTACCAACATAGGTTTGTGGAATTTTAACGCCCAAATTTTTTATTTTTTGTAACTGATACGGTTTTTCTTGATGATGCTGAAAAGCCTCCCAGCCATTAACCCACTTAGTGCCATTATCTAAGTAAAACCATGTTCTTAAGCAGGCCATACTATCCTTTGCAGCAATACCCTGCTCAGTCATATAAGTGGCTCGAGTCTCTTCATCGGACACGCCCGAAAAGCTACGCCAAAACACAGCTTTAATATCACTAAAATTAATAAGCGTGCCGCAGCTTAAAGTTAAACTGCCATTGCCATCATTAGGTGAAAAACTAAACTTTACTTTTTTTGGAAAGTCATGCGTTTGCAGTAAGTATGCATCAACATTTCTCGCTTTCAATTTATTTAGTATTTTCAGGGCATGCTCATCATGTGACTGCCCAATAACAATATAAGCCATTTATAAACCCTATTAGTTAAGTGTGTAATAATCTAAATTACTTATGTCGCTTTCCGCGATATTAAAGATCTGACAGCTATTACTTATAACACCGTCTGAATCTAAATAACTGTCAATACAGTCGGCTGCAATTTGCTTATCTAAAAAACGCTCTAATTCATATTCTGATTGGAAGTACTTAGCCATTTTTTTATTTCCTATTTTTATTCTTGGCTGTAACAACTGCGCCTTCAAATCTGCACATTAAATCAGCCAATTACATATTTATGATTCAAGTATTTTGTCGCTCTGTGTTTTCGACGGAATTAATAATGAGCGTATTTTTGGAATTTAGCAAAAGCCAGATTAGAGGGTATAATCTTACAAAATCAATCATTTAACTTAAAACATTATTCTTTTATAATTTCATTTTATGGTCTAAATATGAAAGAACCGTTTTGATAAGAGCTGCATATTATTTAATTAGTTGGTGAATTGAGCTGGGGTATTCGGACTGTGTGTTTTTATGATAAAAAGCTAACAACTTTTACTTGTAATAAATAATATCGACTACTTTTATTCAGAAAATAATATGTATGAGCCATTAGAAGACAGGTTATTTTTCGCGGTTTAATTGATATTGTATTGTAGTGGTCAACTAATTTTGGCCACAGTTTTAGAATCTTGATATCTAACCTCAGATTCATTTGGCGCTAAACCAGCATTATAATGATGCGGCCTAACATTGTTGTAATATCCATTTATGTAATCACTTACGCTATATTTAGCGTCTATAAAGTTTCCATATCCAATCTTTGGCATCCATTCCGTCTTAAAGCTTCTAAAAAATCGCTCCATTGGCGCATTATCCCAACAATTTCCACGTCTACTCATACTTTGTGTCATTTTATAGCGCCATAAACGTTGGCGATATTTTAAACTTGTATAATGGCTACCTTGGTCTGAATGGAACATGAGTCCTGTCGGTTTCCCTCTGCTTTCATATGCGAGTTCAAGCGCTTTTAGCGTTAAATTAGTATCTGGCGACAACGACATTGCCCAGCCAACCACTTTGCGTGCAAATAAATCAATAACGACGGCTAAATAAGCCCAGCGATTGCCTGTCCAAATATACGTCACATCACCGCACCACACGGTATCTGGTTCAACAACATCAAACTGTCTATCAAGCAGATTTGGGATTTCAAGGTGTTCATTACCACCGCGTTTATATGAATGTTGAGGTACTTGGCAGCTTTCAAGCTTTAATTTAACCATTAGCTTAGCTGCACGATAACGGCTCAATTCAAAATCATTGTTCGTTGCTATCGCTGCGATTGTCCGTGCACCTGCTGAACCACCACTCATCGCATGTATTGCTTTTACTTCAGCCTCTAACCTTACTTGCTCAGGTGTCGGCGTTGTATCGCGTATGGCCCAGTATTTATAGCTGCTGCGATGCACATTGAATACGCTGCATAGCACACTAATTGGATAACGCTCTCGTTGATTCAATTTCTCAATTAATGAGAATTGTTCAGGGAGTCGGACATCAAGAGAGCGTGGTGAATTCAATAGGTCAATGCAACACCTTATAATTGATTATTAATTAGGTTGTTATGACTGACTTATCAAAACGTGGTTTAAGTGATATTGAAAAGCTGAAAGCATGGTTCTTATGGCGTGAAGGTAAAACGCTTAGCGAAATAGGCTTGACGCTTGATAGGCATGCTGGTTCTATATTCGGTGTACTTAAATTAAAAGGTGGAATATCGCCAGTGCAACGAAAACGTCGATTATCGTTTCTTTCTTTAGAAGAGCGAGAAGATATATCAAGAGGTTTAGCTTCAGGCTTATCTATCAGGGCAATAGCTCGTAATGTAGAAAAGGCAGCGTCAACAGTAAGCCGTGAAATCAAACGCAATGGTGGTATTGCCAAATACCGTGCAGTTACGGCTGATAAAAATGCGCTAGAGCGAGCATTAAGGCCAAAGCAATGTAAATTGCAAAAAGGTAATCCACTTAGCGATTTGGTTGAATCTAAGCTACTAGATGACTGGTCACCAGAGCAAATTTCTGGCTGGTTAAAAATAAAACACCCAGCATCATCTGAAATGCATATCTCACATGAGACTATTTATAAAACGTTATTTATCCCATCACGCTATATTTTCGAAAAAGCAGTCCTTAGCTATCTTCGCTCAAAACGTAAGTTGAGGCATGGTAAACGCTCAACAAATAAGGGAATTTATAAAGGTATTATTGATGCTAAAACAATTCATGAAAGGCCTCATGAAATTGAAACACGAGAAACTCTAGGTCACTGGGAGGGCGATTTAATATCAGGAAGTAGCAACTCACATATAGCAACATTGGTTGATCGAAAAACACGGTATACAGCTTTGGTACAAGTTAATGGTAAGGATACTAAAAATGTAGTAAATGCACTTATTCTGAAATTTAATGGTTTACCAAAGGCACTTAAAAACACACTAACGTGGGATCGGGGAATGGAATTAGCAGACCATAAAAGATTTACTAAAAATACGAATACAGATGTTTACTTTTGTGACCCGAGTAGTCCGTGGCAAAGGGGAACAAATGAAAATACAAATCGCCTATTAAGGCAGTACTTTCCCAAAAAGACAAGCCTACATGGCTTTGACCAACGTTATTTAGATAAAATCGCTAATAAACTAAATAATCGACCAAGAAGAATATTAAACTATTTAACTCCTAATGATATGATTAAAAACCATGTTGCACTGACCACTTGATATCACCGTAGCCTTTTTTAATATATCCTTTTCTAATTCAATGCGTTGGATTTGTTTTTTAAGTTCACGGATTTCAATTTGTTCGGGCGTCATTGGTGAAGCTAAAGGTGTCTGACCATTACGTTCTTGCCTTAATTGAGTTACCCATTTACTGACGGTTGATTTACCCACCCCCATCGCTTTGGCTGCATCTTCTTGTGTATAACCTTGGTCAACAACAAGCTGAGCCGTTTCTAATTTTATTGCTGCAGAATACGTTGCACGTTTAAATTTTGTCATTTTTTCACCCAAATTTGTATGCTTATTAGCATAACATTTCTTTCTTAATGGGTGGCCAAAATTACTCTACCACTACATATCGCCATAGTTTGTTAAGACCATACTGTAACTTATGCTAATAAATATTTTACAATCACAAGCAAGCACTATCTAGGAATTGTTAAGGCAAATAACTGAGTGCAGCTATACCATTGCAAAAACCGCTGAACGATTAAATACTTGTAACAACCATTAAACCAAGCATCAGTAAAACAGCCCGATGAACAACTGAAAGTTACTAACTTATAGATTTGACTGAAACGTGTAATGGAAAACTCAGATACATAAAAAGTCGCACGGTGCTTTTCCAGAACCATCAATAAAGTAATGCTCATCTAGGTGAATTTCTATTACCGTAATGTGCCGCCATTTTACACTGCATTGTAGTTACTTTATGCCTGGTTTCAAAAGCTCTTAAGTGATACAACTTTTGAGCTTTTTTTAGATTGATTGAACAGCTTTACATCAGTATTTACGGAACATATAGTAAATTCTAAACGTATATGAAGTTACGTGAATCAGGTGAATAATTCACATTGTGAAAAACACCTATCAATACAACATAAAAGTAAAACTGGGTTTTAGTGGACAGTTGAAAATACAGCTATACCATTAGTAGCAAACATGGCCGTTTGCTTTGCGTTTATAAAAAAGGAAATACAAATGATAGA
Organism: Pseudoalteromonas aliena SW19; assembly: GCF_014905615.1. Classification (NCBI taxonomy): domain Bacteria; kingdom Pseudomonadati; phylum Pseudomonadota; class Gammaproteobacteria; order Alteromonadales; family Pseudoalteromonadaceae; genus Pseudoalteromonas; species Pseudoalteromonas aliena. The sequence continues at coordinate 70,076 of NZ_AQGU01000020.1, read as the reverse complement.
ATTAAACCTAGCGCGCTCTTATTCAACTAATAACAAGAAAACACAAATGAAAGAGCTAAACTTAAACGAAGTAAAATAAATTACTGGTGGACGTGGTGGACATAGAGGGTGCCCTAAAAATGGTTATATTGTAAAAAGCGAAGCCATACAAGGGAAGATAAAATAAAGTTAATAAAAAGAAAAGATACATTAAAGTGTTAAATTTAAACAAAGTATAAAAGATCGCCCTGCGAAACAAATAGCGCCAAATAATAAACTCAGGTTTTTAAGCAAAAAAAGGAGCATATCTGCTCCTTATTCATCTTATTTCTCGCAATAAGTTAATATAACTTCTCCGCCAAGAGAGTTAATATTACTCATCAAATGCTTCAATATCCGGGCACATTGGAATTTCTTCACCACCAGATACTTTTTTAATTTCAAATAAATGTAAGGCTTTCACAGTTAACTCCATACTAAAATTAATAATAAGTCTTTGGCATTATAATAATAGGCCCGCAAACTGTCTTAGGGGGCTTACTTTGTGAAATTGCACCACCAACAATACCCTGCACTTCATTCTGGTTTAACTCTTTCATATCTCTCTCCTTACTTATCTATTAAAATTTGATTACTATTTTAGGTGTTATCCGAGGATCCGAAGGAAGCGATGGCCCCATAATACAACCACCATCCACTATACCTTGCACTTCATTTAGGTTTAACTCTTTCATTTTTCGTTCCTTTTTATTAATTAAAATTCGAATTTAACTTCAACTCTTACTGTCGTATTACCGTTACTGTGCTCTACTGACGCTGACACAGAACCACCAATACCACCAGTAATACCTTGCACTTCATTTAGGTTTAACTCTTTCATTTTTCTTTCCTTTTTATTAATTAAAATTCGAATTTAACTTCAACTCTTACTGTCGTATTACCGTTACTGTGCTCTACTGACGCTGACACAGAACCACCAATACCACCAGCAATACCTTGCACTTCATTTAGGTTTAACTCTTTCATTTTTCTTTCCTTTTTATTAATTAAAATTCGAATTTAACTTCAACTCTTACTGTCGTATTACCGTTACTGTGCTCTACTGACGCTGACGCAGAACCACCAATACCACCAGCAATACCTTGTACTTCATTTAAATTTAACTCTTTCATATCTCTCTCCTTTTTGTTAATTACCATTCAAATTTAACTTCTACTCTTACTGCCGTATTACCATTACTGTGATCTACTGATGCTGATACAGAGCCACCAATGCCACCTGCAACACTTTGTACGTCATTTAAATTTAACTCTTTCATTTATCTTTCCTTTCTATTAATTAATATTTCAACTTCTTACTTACAAACAAAGCCGTCGTTACTTACCGATTTAACACCAGCAGAGCATACTTGTACTGCAATAGTGGTATTTTCTTTAACACTAGCACCAACAATACCCTTCACTTCATTCTGGTTTAACTCTTTCATATCTCTCTCCTTTTTGTTAATTACCATTCAAATTTAACTTCTACTCTTACTGTCGTATTACCATTACTGTGCTCTACTGATGCTGATACAGAGCCACCAATGCCACCTGCAATACCCTGCACTTCATTCTGGTTTAACTCTTTCATATCTCTCTCCTTACTTATCTATTAAAGGTTGATTACTAATTTAGGTTTTATCCAAGGAAGCGATGGCCCCATAATACAACCACCATCCACTATACCACCAACAATACCCTGCACTTCATTCTGGTTTAACTCTTTCATATCTCTCTCCTTTTTGTTAATTACCATTCAAATTTAACTTCTACTCTTACTGTCGTATTACCATTACTGTGCCCTACAGATGCTGATACAGAGCCACCAATGCCACCTGCAATACTTTGTACGTCATTTAAATTTAACTCTTTCATTTCAGCTCCTTAAGCTTCTTTGTTGGATCATTACATTCAATAGTTTTTTCTAATCGACATGTGATACCACCACTTACTTCTTGTGCCTCATTTTCATTTAACGCTTTCATTTATTTCTCCTTTTTTATTAATTAACTTATTAAAAAACTTCCATCTGAACTTGTATCTATAAACTCTTCATTTTCAACATTTAAGCTATTTATTTTCTTTATAGCTTTAGTTCTTGAACCTAAATCTGGCTTATCTACCTCTATTGCTTCACCATATCTAAGCTCTATAACTCTGTCTGCACTGGCTATTGTTTCTGGCCTATGTGCAATAATAATGCGTGTCACATCTAGATTTTTAACGGCTTCGTTTACTGAAAACTCTAGCTTTGTGTCTAAGTTGCTTGTTGCTTCATCCATAAACAGAATTTTAGGTTTTCTGTACAAAGCTCTTGCTAGTAATAAACGCTGTATTTGTCCGCCTGATAATGCAGCCCCCATGTCACCAACGAGTGTGTTGTAGCCCATTGTCATTTGTAAAATATCTTTATCTATAGCCGCAATTTTGGCTGCCCATTCAACTTGCTGCATATCGAGCTCTGGGTCAAAAAACGATATATTGTCTGCTATTGAGCCGGATAGAAGCTGGTCGTCTTGCATTACGGCTGCTATCTGTGTTCTGTATTGACCAAGACCAAGCTGCCTAATATCAACACCGTCTACCTCAATCTTTCCTTCGTCGGGTTCAAACAATCCAAGCATTAACTTTGCAAGTGTGGTTTTACCGCAACCCGACGGGCCAATAATTGCGACTGACTCTCCGGCTTTAATTGATAAGTTTAAATGTTTAAATATCGGTGCTTCTTTTTTGTTGTATCGGTAATTAATGCCTTTTAGTTCTATATCGCCACTGATTTCTTTGCCGCTCATTTTCCCCTGAATATCTTGCTCTTTATCTGTTAAAGAAATATCAGCTAAGCGGTTAAAATGAAGGCTAAGCATTTTGAACTCGATCACTTTTTCAATTAAGCTTGCCATTTTTTCTACAAACTGGCGCTTATAAGCCATAAAAGCAAACAACATACCGACCGTTAAATCACCTTCCATAACCAGCATGGCTGCAAAATAAATAACTAAAACATTCTCAAGACCAAAAATAATTTTATTTAACGCTTCGTACCCTATGTTTAAGTGACCTACACGTATACCTGAGTTCAAACTATCTGCATATTTGTTGTGCCATACACTTTGCCTTTGCACCTCTCGGCCAAACAGTTTAATGGTTTGAATACCTCTAACTGTTTCCATAAAGTTAGATTGCTCTTTAGCCTGATTAACAATGACCTCTTCAGACATTTGACGAAGCGGGCGGTACATTGCAATTCTAAATACGGCATAGATGGCAATTGCAATTAACACGATAACGCTCAGCTTAGGGCTATATAAAAAGATCATAATGAGCGTTGCAATAGCCATAACACCATCAATAACCGCTTCAATCACACCTTTAGTCAATAGTTCTTTTACCTGTTGTAATGAACCAAACCGAGAGACAACATCGCCAATATGTCGCTTTTCAAAATACTGCAAAGGTAGTCTGACTAAATGATGAAATAAGTTGGCACCGAGCTGTATACTCATTAAGTTACCAAAATGTAGTAATAAAACGCTTCGCACAGCACCGGTTACCATTTCTATTCCCATCAACAAGCCAAATCCAATTGCTAAAATAGCGAGTAAATTTTGGTCGTAGCTTAAAATAACTTCATCAACTACAAGCTGCATGTAGTAAGGGCTCGCTATTGCAAATGCTTGCAGTAATAGTGATAAAACAAATACTTTACCTAGCGTTGACTTTAAGCCGGTTACTTTGCTCCAAAAGTCAGATAACTTTAGGTTTACTCGTGAGTCTTCTGATTTAAACTCTTCGGTTGGACTAAGCTCTAATGCAACACCTGTAAAGTGTTTAGAGAACTCCTCCATTGTATATTTTCGTTCGCCTAAACCAGGATCGTGTATTTCAATTGATTTTTTTGTAACTTTTTTCAGCACCACAAAGTGGTTCATATCCCAATGCAAAATGCAGGGGGTTTTAAGTTGTGGTAAATGTTCTAAATCTAATCTTAGTGCTCGTGTACTTAGCTTTAACTTATCTGCAATTTGCATTAGCTCTTCAAGGTTTGCACCTTTCAAAGATATTTCGTGTTCTTGACGTAAACTAGTTAAGTCTGTTTTGTAACCATAGTAAGCAGCAACCATTGCTATACTTGCTAACCCACACTCCGCAGCTTCTGTTTGTAAAATTACCGGGAGACGTTTTGCTCCGCTAAATTTTAATAAATGCATTGGGTTTTCCATCATACTGCTCCCTTAATGCTATATATTGGCTCAAATAACCACTCAAAGAGTGAACGACTATCTACCATAATGTCTGCTTCGAGTAACATGCCTGCTTGCAGGGGAACTGAAGCTCCATAAGCCTGTGCATTTTGATTCGTTAGCTCTACAACTACTTGATACATTGGTTCTTGAAGCGACACGGGTAAAGCCGTCTCGTTTGGTAAAAGTATTGATTTAGATACACTTTTTATTACTCCGTCATAAATACCAAAGCGTTGGTACGGAAATGCCTGATAACGAATTCGTGTCCCTTGCCCTTTTTGTACAAATCCATACGCTCTTGTTGGTACAAAAAGGACTGCCTCTAATTTTGTATCTTCTGGTAACACTGCCATTAATGGGTAATTTGATTGCGCCATCATCCCTGGCTTAACTAATAAGTTACTAATACGCCCACTACGCTGGCTACGAACATCATAACTACCTTGTGATTCAGCTTGACTGATCTGCTGGCTTATATTCGCTAATTGAGAACGTAATTGTGATTCAACTTCTCGTTGGTTCATCGGCATTTGTATTAATTCAAAACGATACTGACTTAGTAATTCTTTTTGCGTGAGTAAACGTGATTCTAAATCTTCTGCTTGTTGCTGAATCGCAAAGTAATTATCTTTTACGGCCTCTAAATCAGCATTAGAAGCAAATTGTTTGTTTATGAGTGACTCAGTATCAGCAACTCTTTTTTTACTCAAAACAACTCGTTTTTCTAACAACATTAGTTGTTTTTGAGCCTGCTCCACTTGAAAAGTCGTACTCGCTATTTGAGATTCTAATTTTTCAACGTTCACTTCAGCTAATAATTTTTGATTTTGTAAGTTTTCATTTAAAAATTTCTTTTGCTTGGTTAGCTCACTCACAATGACATCATTAATATCGTTGCCTGAGGCCAATAACCTTTCCATGCGTATCCGTGCTAACAACTGTCCTTTTACGACATGCTCTCCCTCTTCAACAAAAATTTCGTCAATAACACCCGTCGTTAAAGGATAGATTTTAGATAACCCTGTTGTTGGCCGTAAATAACCGGAAACAACTTCTTTTCGGTGGTATTCACCCAATACAAGGTATGTAAAACCAACAATAACAATCCCTAAAATTAAACCTAATATCCATGTAAAGGACATGTGAGTTGCTATTGTCACTTCTCCATCAAGCTTTTGCCCTTGATGGTCAATGGCTTCCTTACGAAATAAATCTGACATACTTACACCATTGCTTCAGGTAATGGCGTACTACAATGTAGCTTCCACTCCCCTGACTCTTTTACTAACGAGTGCAAATTCATTGAAACTTTATCAATATCTTTATCATCTATTTTTGCTTTAAAATGCACTTTATCTCTAACAACTAATAAGTCATCTTGCTTTGCAATTAATGCAACATTTTGCAAAGTAAACTTAAAATCAAATTGCTTTCTTAGTGTTTCAAACTGTTGCTTAGTTGCATTAAATAAAGGGGAGCCTGAACAAAAATAATCCTCTAGATCATCTAAGCTACCATCGCAGATTAATGCATAGTAACTACTAAAATATTCATTAAGCGTCATAGTAAGCTCCAAAAATTTAACTTCTTAAGGGGGAGGTTTATAAATCACCCTGAGTTGATGAAATTTATATTCACAGCTTTCTTTCAATTTAGCAAATTAAATAAAATATACGTAAGTTAAATAAAAACATAAACTTAACAATGAACATTACCTAGAAATAAGCCCGTAATAGTGACTAGATTTGCTTTGATAATATTAAAAGCTCTGTTAATAACAGAGCTTTTAATATTATTAGGAGTAACAACTGATATAGAGATATATAGGAAGATATTTTGAATTAGACTTTGAACAATTTGAAGGTCACTTACGTTCGAAAACGACTCCCTGATGTAGTTGACCACTACACAGTCACCCCTCTCTAGATTAGTAAAACAACTCTTGGATGTTTGATTATCAGCTTTTTAATAGGTAGAGCACTTTCAAAATCGACTATTGGACTTCCCATAGCTTTCTAAACACCAAATAAGTTACATTATAAATTCTAATAAGAGGTGTTTTATGTGCAAAGGCAAACGATATACCCACGAATTTAAGTTGGGAGCTGTCAAACAAATTACTGAGCGCGGATATTCAGTTGCAGAAGTCGCTGAACGATTAGATATTTGTACCAAAAAGTTATATCACTGGCGGAGCCAGTTATAAGATAAACCTAAATCAGTTCAATCAACCGATGAAAAGCTTAAGATCGCTAAATTAGAGGCTGAATTGAAACGTGTTACGGAGCAACGGGACATTTAAAAAGGCCACAAGGTACCCCGAATAAAGTACGGCTTCATTCGTGAACACAAAAATGAGTTTTCCATCACTACGATGTACCGCCTTTTTAAATTGTATCGTAGTAGTTTTTATGCGAGGTTAAAAAACCCATAAGCGATAGAGCACTTAAAGATAATCGCTTTTTGAAGCTCATTAAAGAGTTTTATGCAGCCAGTGGCGGCACGTATGGTAGTCCTTGGATACATGCAGATTTGCGTGAAGCAGGTGAGCATGCAGTGGAATCGTGTTGCGAAGATAATGCGACACCATAAGCTTAAAGCCAAATTGGGTATAAGCGTCGCCATATCACAGGGGGGGGGGAACATCACGTGTTCAGATAACTTATTAGTATGGCGATTTAACCCACCTGCGCCGAATCAATTGTGGGTTGATCGATGGTAAAAATATGGATAAGCATCTTGTCATTAATGCACTCTTAATGGCTGTTTATCAACGTCAACCTAAAGCTGGGGTGGTAATGGTGCATATTGACCTAGGTAATCAATACGGTAGCGCTGACTATCTTGCATTTATGAAAGAGCATAAACTTGTACTATCGATGACTCGAGCTGGGGATTGCCATGATAACGCGGCTGCTGAAAGCTTTTTTACTACGATTAAAAGCGAATAATTAAACGTAAGATATACTCGAAACGTGAAGATGCGAAAGCTGAGATATTTAATTTTATAGAAATGTTTTACAATCCAAAATAACCGCATTCACATACAGGCAGTGTTTCACCTGCTAAATTTGAAGAAGCATATTATTCTGAGTTAAAAACTGCCTAGTGAAAGCTGGGAAGTCCACTACATATGTCTCAACAACTTTACTCTATCACCAATAGAATATAAACAAAGATCCTTAGGGCGAGTGCTTTAATTTAGCTGCGTAAAAAAGATTCAAAGTTATTCAATTGAATCTTTTGTTTCATTCTTCCAAGCCATTTTCCTATCACAGTTATAGAATTGCTGCGACTTTATGCCAAAATTTTCAAATTTAGTATTAATGCCCAGCTCTATTGATATCAAAATAGACTTTTTTTCCACCTGAATAACTTTTAAAGGAAAATCAAGGTTTTCAGAGCATAATAAAGTACCGCTCGATAAAACTTGTTCATCTGCGGGCGCATCGATATTATCTATATAGCTTTTTGATAACTTTAAAGCACCATAAACTTTCGGGCTTTTGATTTTAAATAGTAAATCCCCTTTGCTAAATGAATCACCTACCCCTAATCCATTAGTGTATACAATCAGACCACTGGCACTCGAAATTATAGATTGCTTAAGTCCGTAATGTGAATAATGGATCAGTAGGTCACCTTCATAGACATATTCTTTCTCTTTAGCATATAAGCCAATAATCTTTCCCGACTCTCTAGAATATAAATTAGCCTCTACAGCGGGAGTATTTATATCTAAAACCCCCAATAAAGAGAAGGTTAGAATCAAATTTAAAGGTACTGTCATGGACGTGTAGTAGGTCGTTTGATTGAATGAGTAACAACAGGAGCTTCACCTTGCTCCCCATAGCCACCGAAAACATTCTTCAAGTCCTTATTATCTAAAGTTCGAACTAAAGAGGTATTTAGCTTTTTCAAATTTTTCTTTTTTAATGATAATTTCATATTTCCATCCAATTATACTCGTTAATATAAATCTCAAACTCACGACTATATTAGATTACTAAACTCAATTTATATAATTATTAAACATTATTTTTGACAATAACATTTACACTTAACGCTTTGAAAAATAATAATAATAATAAATTATATTATAAAAAGTTTTTTATAATAAAAATAAATGTTGAATACTCAGCCAAATAAGGTATTTTAAATATCCTTATTACATTTGCTTTCTCGCATATGTAGCCCAAAGTACCGCCATACTTTGGGCATTTATCTCCCTTCGATATGTAACATAGATCCCTTAGTTATAGGGCTTGTAAGATCTTGGTATCTAACCTCAGGCTCATTTAGCGGTAAAACAGCGTTATAATGATGCAGTGTAAAGTTATTGTAATAATTATTCTCTACATTCTGCATCTTAAAATTTTTATATCCAACCTTTGGCATTCATTCCGCTTTAAAGCTTCTAGAAAATAGCTCCATTACCACTTACCCCCTGTGTCAGGATAGTTGTCGCTTCTAACTTTTAATAGAGGCAGATAAAATGAGACGTCGATTTACACACTAATTTAAAGTTCAAGCTGTTGAAAAAGCATTATCTCAATGTGATGATGTTCGCTTAGAAGGTATTGCGCTTAATTTAGGTATCGGTTATTCAATCTTGCAACGATGGATCGCGCTTGGTAAAAACCATGAACTTGAAACTAAAAATAATGGTAATCACATGACAGCAGAAAAACGCGCTCATGACTGGAGCTTAGCAGAAAGGCTTAACGCTATTATTGAATCTGCTAGTTTAGATGAAGCTATTCTTAATGAATATTGCCGTGCCAAGGGGCTTTACCCGCATCATATTAAACAATGGAAGCACGACTTTGCTAAAGGGCCTTCAACCAAGCCCGTAAAATCAGACAGTAAACAGCTCAAACAAGAAATTAAGCAGCTTCAAAAAGAGCTTAATCGTAAAGACAAAGCGTTAGCAGAAACAGCCGCTTTACTAAAGCAGACGTTCTCTGGGGTTTCAACGAGGACGATTAATAAACGTAGCTGAACGTCATGAATTAATAAAGCTTATTACAGACGCGCAGAAATCAGGGGCAAGAAAAAGCATGTGAGTTACTAGATCTAGCAGAAAGCTCCCAAGCGTTACAAAAAACCACATAAACTGTAGCCTATTTATTTACAGGGTCATAATCCCACTCGATAACTAGACCGTCATAACCTATTTGTGATCACACGAATACACATTCAGTACAGTAAACTCCATATCTATTCTGCTGATACCATTACTAACCTATTATCCTCATTTTTTATTAAATCCATTAGTATAAAACCTTCAGAGCTATTATAACTAATGCTGTCTACTACATAAATTGAACTATCAAAGTCATAAATCTTTTCTGGTTTATTAGTAAACCCTTTTTCAAAGTTGTATAAATAAATACTTCTACCGTTAGAGTGAATTAACTTACCTTCGTCTAAAGAAAGTGAATGTCGATAAAATAACTTATTTAACTTTATCGTAACAATAACTTTTCCTGATGATGAGTCAAAAACATGCAGCTCATTATGTGGTAATAAAGCTATAAAGTTTCCATTTGGCAACTGATTTAGCCATATAGCTTGCGGTATTGGAATTAAAAAACTGTTAGAGGTTTCTCTATTATATACATAGCTAAGGTTCTGCTTTCCATTACCCTGATGTATTACATAAGCAATATTATCTTTATTAATATATTCAGCTGAGACTATAGTTCCCTTTGCCTCTATGATATCAATTACAGAAAATGTATCCTCATCAATAATTTCTAATCTACTATCATTTAATACCAACATCTCTCGCTTTTCTTTGGCAAGTCTAATCGCTTTATAATTATTATTAATCTCACTACTTGTTTTTTCTCCTGTCTTCTCTATAAAAGTCAGTATTGATTTTTGACTACCATCAGAGTGAGTCAAATAAGCTATTTTTTCATCTCTAAAACCAACCGAGAAACGTTCTTTAGACTTATCTGATTCAATAACAGAAAAATCAGATTTTTCTAAATCAAGCCGATAAACCCCAAAAACATACGGGTTAGTTGCGGCAATAATATTTGTTTCACTGATAGGGTAAACACTTGAATAATCGCTTATTTTATCCATTGAGATTTTTCTAGTGATTTTCCTTTTTAATAGTGAATAGTTATATAAGGTATTTTCTACATTATCAAACCAAGCTAAAATATCTGTTTTCTCGAAATAATTGACTGCCCATATTCTGTTTTTTGAGGAGTATAACTTAGTCTGATTACCCCCCTCCAAATCAGTAATAAAAAGCTCACTACTTTCTAACTGGTTCCTCTCAAAAATTACTGTTCTATCACTTTTAATATAGTGTAAAAATTTATCTCCAAAAGAGCTCAAGTTGGGAGAACTAATCTGAAACTCAGCCCCTGTAATTAAGTTTCTATTTACAATAACGGATAATTGCTCCTTTCCCCTATAGCCATATTTTGAATAAACAAAAGTCTTATCATCAACAGTAGTTCCAAAAAAGCTTTGATACTGACAATCGGAGATAAACTTACTACTTTTTGTTGAGCTGCTGTCATTACTCCACACTTCGCATTTTGAATTATTCTGAATCCTATAAATAATTTCATTGTTTGAAGATGACCATCCAACAGGATACACATTGGCATTTAATTCACTAATTTGATTTTCTTGGCCAGTGGTTAAGTTTTTTACCATCAATGAAGAAAAGTTTCCCTCTTTTTTAATAAAAGAAAATGCGGCTAAATTACTAATTGGAGATACCATTATTTCGGTATATTTACCTTGCATCCATGAAAGCGTTTCTTCTTTGTATTCTTTATTTACAACATTAATATTTTCAATATCAGCTTTGTAAGTATCATCTATACTTTTTATATTATGATTTTTATAAAAGTTTATGTATGAATAAAAGATTATAGCTGCAAGAGATATCACAACTAGTATAGATATACTGAATAACTTAGGTTTAATATCATAAGATTCTTGTGACGCAAGAGAGCCTTTTTGTGCATGAGCAAAAGACGCGTTTGAAAGCGAGGTATTTTCCTCATAATAAATTACTTCAGGCTCTAAGAAAAAGCTATAACCCTTTCTATAATGCGTTTTTACCACTAATCCGCGTTGTATTTCGGATTTTAAGACTTTCCTAAGTTCGGACATAGCTCGATTGATTGCATTATCATCAACATAATGCTGACACCAAACATCATCAATTAAATCTTGGCGGGTAATTATCTCTTCTTTATTAATAATCAAATAAGAAAGTATTTTAAAAAGAAGCGGCTCAAGCTCTCTTTCTACTTCGCCATCATAAATCATTTGCAACTTAGGGTTTAAGCTCCAAGCTCCAAATTTAATTTCTTTTACAGTTCTAGGAAAATTAGCTTCTTTCATTACAACTTATCTTAACCATTCCATTTCATGTCAGTCAAAATTACCAATAAACAGACACATTATGAACGATAGGTTAACAGTTAAGATCATCACTGTCATTAATTACAGGCACAAAAAAGCCCACATAAAGTGGGCTTTTAACAAACCGGATAGGCTTACTTGTGACGTAACTGCTGAATTACGCGTAACTGCGCAATTGCTTCTGCAAGCTGTACGGCTGCATGTTGATAATCCAACTCTGTTGCAGACGTTTTTGTCATTTGCTCTTCAGCTTCACGTTTAGCTTTTTGCGCAGAGTCTTCATCTAAATCTTCACCACGAACTGCAGTATCTGCAAGAATCGTAATGCGATTAGGTTGAACCTCTAACGTACCGCCAGCAACATACATCACGTCTTCGTGACCAAATTGCTTAACTAAACGTACCATACCAGGTTTAAGGGCAGTTAGTAATGGAGCGTGGCCTAGGTTTACACCTAGCTCGCCTTCACTACCAGATACTTGAATCGATTCAACAAGACCAGAAAATAAACTCTGCTCAGCGCTTACTACGTCAAGATGTACAGTCATAGCTGTCATACTACCCTCCTATTTACATGCCTTTGGCTTTTTCTTGAGCTTCTTCGATAGAGCCAACCATGTAGAACGCTTGCTCTGGAAGGTCATCAAACTCGCCGTTTAAAATACCTTTAAAGCCAGCAATTGTATCTTTTAGTGATACGTATTTACCCGACGCGCCTGTAAACACCTCTGCCACGAAGAACGGCTGAGATAGGAAACGTTGGATTTTACGCGCACGAGATACAAGTTGCTTATCTTCGTCAGAAAGCTCGTCCATACCTAGGATTGCAATGATGTCTTTAAGTTCTTTGTAACGCTGAAGAACTGTTTGAACGCCACGTGCTGTATCGTAGTGCTCTTGACCAATTACTTGTGGGTCAAGTTGACGTGAAGATGAATCAAGTGGATCTACCGCTGGGTAAATACCAAGTGATGCGATATCACGTGAAAGTACTACAGTTGCATCTAAGTGAGCAAAGGTCGTTGCTGGAGATGGATCTGTTAAATCATCCGCAGGTACGTATACCGCTTGGATTGATGTAATTGAACCCGTCTTAGTTGAAGCGATACGCTCTTGAAGCACACCCATTTCTTCAGCAAGTGTAGGCTGGTAACCTACCGCTGATGGCATACGACCAAGTAGTGCAGATACTTCTGTACCAGCAAGTGTGTAACGGTAGATATTATCTACGAAGAAAAGTACATCGCGACCTTCGTCACGGAACTTTTCAGCCATAGTAAGACCTGTTAACGCTACGCGTAAACGGTTACCTGGAGGCTCGTTCATCTGACCGTATACAAGCGATACTTTATCAAGTACGTTTGAATCGTTCATCTCATGGTAGAAATCGTTACCCTCACGTGTACGCTCACCAACACCTGCGAATACTGAGTAGCCGCTGTGCTCGATTGCGATGTTACGGATAAGTTCCATCATGTTTACAGTTTTACCAACACCGGCACCACCGAATAAACCAACTTTACCACCTTTAGCAAATGGACATACAAGGTCGATAACCTTGATACCAGTTTCTAAAAGCTCAACTGAACTTGATTGCTCTTCGTATGAAGGCGCTGCACGGTGAATAGACATACGGTCTTCTTCGCCGATTGGACCCGCTTCATCAATTGGCTCACCAAGTACGTTCATGATACGACCAAGCGTTGCTTTACCAACTGGAACTTGAATCGATTCACCTGTATTCATAACTAAAGCACTACGACGTAAACCGTCTGTAGTACCCATAGCGATAGTACGCACTACACCGCCACCTAGCTGCTGCTGGACTTCTAAAGTCAAGCCTGCTAAGTCGCCATCTGTTACTCTTAGTGCGTGATATACCGCTGGCACGCTATCTTGTGGAAATTCAATATCCACAACGGCGCCGATAATTTGGACGACCTTACCTAAACTCATGTCTATTCCTCTCGTTAATCTTTACCCGAAGCATTAAACTGCTGCTGAGCCAGAACAAATCTCACTAATTTCTTGTGTGATTGCTGCTTGGCGAGCCTTGTTATAAACAAGCTGTAGCTCATCCATAAGGTCACCTGCGTTATCAGTTGCAGCTTTCATTGCAACCATACGAGCAGCCTGTTCAGAGGCAGCATTTTCTACCACACCTTGGTATGCTTGAGACTCAATAAAGCGTACTAACAAAGACTCTAAAATAGCCTCTGGGTTTGGCTCATATAAGTAATCCCATGTGTGGGCAGATACTTCTTCTTCAGCTTTTGGCAAAGGGAGTAACTGATCTATAATTGGCTCTTGCTTCATGGTATTAACGAACTTGTTATATACCAAGAATAAACGGTCTATTTTGCCTTCAGAAAATGCATCAAGCATAACTTTTACAGGACCAATTACGTCTTGTACTGAAGGTTTATCTCCTAGGCCCGCTTTTTTAGCGAGTAGTTGACCACCAAAACGTTGAAAGAAGCCAGCTGCTTTACTACCTAAAGTAGCAAATTCAGCATTAACACCTTTTTCTTTCCACGCTTTAACATCAAGTGCAACTTTCTTAAACTCGTTTGAGTTTAAGCCGCCACACAGACCACGGTCTGTAGAGATAACAATATAACCAACTCGTTTTACTTCACGTTCTTTCAAGAACGGGTGAGTAAAATCAAGATTTGCTTGAGCAACACGACCAATTACTTCACGTAATTTGTCAGCGTATGGACGGCTTGAAGCAACGCGTTCTTGCGCCCTTTTCATTTTAGACGCAGCAACCATTTCCATTGCGCTAGTGATCTTTTGAGTATTTTTAATACTCCCGATCTTGCTTTTAATCTCTTTTCCGCTGGCCATGACTCTCTCTCCGAATCAAGGTGTGCTTTAGAAAACTAAAGCGCACCATTAATAACTAAATTACCAAGTTTGCGTAGACTTGAACTTCTCTAGAAGTTCTTTAAGCTGCGCTTCGATCTCGGCATTTAAGTTACCTGTTTCATTGATTTGAGCCACAAGCTCTGCGTATGTGCTAGTTGCATAAGAAAGTAAAGCCTCTTCAAAGTCACCGATTTTCGCGATTTCGATATCTTGAAGGAAGCCTTTTTCAGCAGCAAATAGCGACAAAGACATTTCAGCAACAGACATTGGCGCGTACTGCTTCTGCTTCATTAGCTCTGTTACACGCTCACCATGCTCAAGTTGAGCACGAGTTGCATCATCAAGGTCAGACGCGAACTGCGAGAACGCAGCTAATTCACGGTACTGAGCTAGGGCTAGACGAATACCGCCACCTAGTTTCTTAACGATTTTAGTTTGCGCAGCACCACCAACACGCGATACCGAGATACCAGCATTTACTGCCGGACGGATACCTGAGTTGAATAAGTCAGTTTCTAAGAAAATCTGACCATCGGTGATAGAGATAACGTTAGTCGGTACGAACGCAGAAACGTCGCCGCCTTGAGTTTCAATGATTGGCAATGCCGTCAATGAACCTGTTTTACCTTTCACTTCACCATTGGTGAACTTTTCAACGTACTCAGCGTTTACACGCGATGCACGCTCTAAAAGACGAGAGTGAAGGTAGAATACGTCACCTGGGTATGCTTCACGGCCTGGTGGACGCTTAAGTAGTAATGAAATTTGACGGTAAGCAACTGCTTGCTTAGACAAATCATCATATACGATTAACGCGTTTTCACCACGGTCACGGAAGTATTCACCCATAGTACAGCCCGCGAACGGTGCTAAGTACTGAAGTGCCGCAGATTCAGAAGCAGATGCAACAACTACGATAGTATTTGCTAGTGCACCATGCTCTTCTAATTTACGTACTACGTTAGCAATAGTAGATGCTTTTTGACCAATCGCTACGTACACACACTTAACGCCTGTGTCTTTTTGATTGATGATTGCATCGATTGCTAGTGCAGTTTTACCTGTTTGGCGATCCCCAATGATAAGTTCACGTTGACCACGACCAACTGGAATCATCGCATCAATAGATTTATAACCAGTTTGAACTGGCTCATCTACAGATTTACGCTCGATTACACCTGGTGCAATTTTTTCTACAGGTTCAAACCCGTCGTTATCTAAAGCGCCTTTACCATCGATTGGTGCACCTAGTGTGTTTACAACACGACCAAGTAGACCAGGGCCAACAGGAACTTCTAAGATACGACCAGTTGTATATACTTTTACGCCTTCAGTAAGGTCAGCGTAAGGACCCATTACTACTGCACCAATTGAGTCGCGCTCAAGGTTTAGTGCGATAGCATAACGGCTGCCTGGAAGCTCAATCATTTCACCTTGCATACAGTCAGCTAGACCGTGGATGCGGATGATACCGTCAGTAACAGATACAATAGTACCTTCGTTACGAGCTTCACTTACAACTTCGAACTTCTCAATACGTTGTTTGATTAGTTCTGAAATTTCAGTGGAATTAAGTTGCATGCTCTTTTTCCCAATTACGATTGTAGTGTTGTGGCTAAGCGATTTAATTTACCGCGTAAAGAGCCGTCGATTACAGTGTCACCCGCCTTAATAATAAGGCCGCCAACAACTGTAGCGTCTTCACTACAATTCAGCTTAACTTTGCGTGCGAAACGTTTTTCAAGTGCCGCTACCAATGACTCCTGCTGCGTTGCAGCAAGAGGTGTTGCCGAAATCACGTCTACTTCGATTTCTTTGTCGTATTCTGCTTTAAATTCAGCAAATAACTGTGCAACTGCAGGTAGTGCTATCAAACGTCCATTTTCAGCCATCACCTTAACTAGGTTTTGACCTTGTTCGTTGAGCTGCTCTGCACAAATGCTGATAAATAATTCAGCTTGTGCATGAGCAGTAGGCAATCCAGATAGAATGGCTGATGCTTGTTCATCACCGGCAACGTGGCCAGCAAAGAACAACATGTCATTCCAACTTTCTATAGTGCCTTTTTCAACGGCAAGTTCAAAAGCCGCTTTAGCGTATGGGCGAGCGATAGTAGTCAATTCAGACATGCTCATACCCTCCTAATTACAGCTCAGCGACAAGTTTTTCAACGATGTCACTATGTGCGGCTTGATTAATTTCACGCTCTAAAATACGTTCTGCGCCAATCACTGCAAGAGTTGCTACTTGCTTACGTAGCTCTTCTGTTACACGATTACGCTCAGACTCAACTTCAGAGTGCCCTTGAGCAATGATATTTTCACGCTCTTGCTGTCCACGAACTGTTTCTTCGTCAACAATTAGCACTGCACGCTTTTTAGCTTGATCAATGATATCAGCCGCTTGAGCTTTTGCATCTTTAAGCTGTTCAGCAGCTTTCTTTTGCGCAAGTTCTAAGTCTTTTTCGGCTCTATCAGAGGCAGCTAAACCATCTTCGATTTTTTTCTGGCGAGCTTCAATTGCACCGTTTAGTGGTGGCCATACGTATTTCATACAAAATAATACGAACACCGTAAACGCAATCAATTCACCGATAAGAGTGGCGTTTAAATTCACAACCGCTCCTCCTTAAATAGTAAGCTGTTCAAAAAATAAAATTAAAGTACGAACAACAATACCATAGCGATACCAACACCAATCATTGCTACAGCATCGATTAGACCAGCAAGAATAAACATCTTAACTTGTAGCGAAGGTGCAAGCTCAGGTTGACGTGCACATGCTTCAAGGAATTTACCGCCCATGTTACCAAAACCGATTGCTGTGCCGATTGCACCAAAACCGATTAGTAAAGCTACTGCGATGTACTTAAGACCTAATACTAGTTCCATTTTTTTCTCCAAAGTTTCAATTGTAAAGTTAAAAGTAAAAGTAAAATTGTAAATATAAAAATTAGTGATTATCTGAGCTTGCCATGCTTAGGTATACGATTGTTAGCATCATAAATACGAATGCTTGCAATACAATGACTAAGATATGGAATACAGCCCAAACAAAATGCAATGGTAATTGCATAAATCCGATAGCGCCGATCAATATGAAAATCAATTCACCCGCATATAAGTTACCAAACAAACGTAGCGCTAATGAAAACGGTTTAGAAACCAGCGCAATCAGTTCAAGTAATAAGTTAAATGGGATTAAAAGGATTTGTAGTGCCATATTATTTGAGCTAAACGGGTGAAGCGTTAACTCTTTAATAAACCCGCCAATGCCTTTTATTTTAATAGAGTAACCAATCATTAAAATAAATACACCTAGCGCTAGCGCTGCAGTCAAATTGATATCTGTAGTAGGTACAACTTTCATGTACACGTCATGTGAATCCATACCAAATGCAGTCTCACCAACAAAGCCAGCAAGTGCAGGTAAGAAATCAACTGGGATTAAATCCATCAAGTTCATTAAAAATATCCAAACAAATATCGTTAATGCTAATGGTGCAATAAGCTTGCTTTTACCATGGAAAGTATCGCGTACGTTGTCGCCAACAAACTCTACGACCATTTCAATAAAACATTGAAATTTTCCAGGTACACCTAGTGTTGATTTTTTAGCGGCACTACGGAAGATCCATAAAAATATAAGACCTAAACCGATTGACCACGCGAGGGTATCTATATGCCATGTCCAGAATCCACTGTCCGTACATGCTTTATTGAAGGCGAGACCTGTATCGGTCGAGCACATCTTAGCATTGGTCAAATGGTGCTGGATATGGCCAGATAGAGTAACTTCTTCTGCTGCCATGTTATATCCCAAAAGTTAATGTTTAAAAAAAACGGGTGCAAACAATCCAGTAAATAACGCCAGTACATAACTACTAAAAAAAGGTAATAAAATCACCGGAAAATGCTTTAGTACTAGCGCAAACAATACGATTGTTAGCATAAATTTTAATCCGTTGCCGCGTTTTAACGAAGCATACGCTTGATCTGCTCTACTTGCTCCCATATATCTGAATGCATAGAGCGCAAATACAAAATGTGGAAGTACTGCTACAGCGCCACCAGCGAGTGATGAAAGTGCGGCATTGACTCCCGAACTAAAAAAAATAATTACAGCAGCAATTAATGCTACAACTCCCTGAAGACAAATTAACTTTAATGCGGCAAGTCGATATGGACTTGCTAACTTATTAGTCACTGTTAGTTAACCTTTATGGCGTTCTAATTGTTAGGGTGTTAAAACTGGCGAAATTATACTTAATCCTGCCAGTTTTGCAACTTGAGTAGACGGTTTGTAACACAAAATGGCTACAAATGTCTCTTTTCAGACATGTAATAAATTAATGGTGGGTATTGTCGTGATTGATACGGTTTAAAATGCCGTCTAACTCATCTAAATTTGTATATGAAATAACCAGTTTACCTTTGCCTTTTTTGTTGTAGTTAATTTCTACTTTGGCACCAAGGTTTTCAGCGAGTTGTTGCTCTAACTGCTTAACATCTGGATCTTTTTCAATGACTTCTTTGGCTGGTATCGGCTCTAAAATTGAGCGTACTAGCTTTTCTGTTTCACGAACAGTGAGCGCTTTAGCTACAGCTAAACGAGCAGCATCGGATTGTGCTTCACCTTCAAGGGCTAATAAGCAACGCGCATGACCCATTTCGATATCACCATGCTCTAACAAAATTTTCACATCACCGTTTAAATTATTTAAGCGTAATAAATTAGTGACTGTGGTGCGTGATTTACCAACGGCATCAGCTACTTGCTGATGTGTTAATTCAAATTCATTAAGTAGGCGATTTAACGCAACTGCTTCTTCCATTGCATTTAAGTCTTCACGCTGAATATTTTCTATCAGTGCAATAGCAACGGCTGCTTCATCTGGTACATCTTTAATAATACAAGGTACCGTTTCAAGCTTTGCTATTTGCGCTGCGCGCCAACGACGCTCACCCGCTATGATTTCAAAACTATTGTGGGCAACAGGGCGTACAACTATTGGTTGAATTATCCCTTGTGAGCGAATAGAACTAGCAAGCTCTTCTAACGCTTCTTCAGACATGTCTTTACGAGGTTGATATTTACCTGAGTGTAAAAACTCAATAGGGAGTTTTTGTAATTCACTGTTATTAGGTCCAGCTGCATTTTGCACAGCTTCGGTCACATTTGATGTGTCTTGTTCCTTGCTTTCGATTGGTGCAGGCTTTGACGAACTTAAAAGTGCGTCGAGTCCTCGGCCTAAACCTCGTTTTTTAGCAGACATGTTATTTTTTTACCTCAAAGTTAGGCGACAACTGACGCTGTTTTTTCTTTTCTGCGCAGCATTTCACCAGCAAGTGCTAAATAGGCTTTAGCGCCACTTGATGCCCGGTCATAATACATAGCAGGAGTACCAAAACTTGGGGCTTCCGCTAAGCGAACATTACGTGGGATCACCGTGCGATATACTTTATCGCCAAAATGTTGTTTTAATTGTTCTGATACATCATTTGCTAAACGATTGCGTGGATCATACATAGTACGAAGTATGCCTTCAATTTGTAAGCTAGGATTCACTAACTTAGCAAGTTGCGTAATCGTATCCATTAATGCTGTTAGTCCTTCGAGCGCATAATACTCACACTGCATCGGTACTAAAATAGAATCGGCTGCTGCCATGGCGTTAACCGTTAGCATATTTAGAGAAGGGGGACAGTCGATAAAAATAAATTCGTACTGATCCTGAATTTTTTCAAGCGCGTTACGCAAACGCACTTCACGAGCAAATAATTCCATAAGCTTAACTTCTGCAGCGGTTACGTCACCATTTGCAGCAATCATATGATATTCGCCCGACGTTTCTTTGATGATTACGTCTTCTATAGGTTTATCTTCAATTAGCAAATCGTAAATAGTTGGCACATCGCCATACTTATCCACGCCACTACCCATAGTCGCATTACCTTGCGGATCGAGATCAATTAACAGCACTTTACGTTTCGTTGCAGCCATGGACGCAGCGAGATTAACAGCGGTTGTAGTTTTACCCACTCCACCTTTTTGATTTGCTAATGCGATGACTTTTGCCACGGTGTCTCTGATCCCTAGTCTTTAGAAAGAATAATTAAATGTCGTTGTGCATCTAACTTAGGTACTTCTAATGCAATTTTTTGCTCAAACTTAACGCCAGCGGGTAATGACTCTAGCTCTTCGCTAGGGAATACACCCTTAAGGGCTATAAATTTACCAGAATGATCAATTAAGTGCGAACACCAGTCAACCATATCTTGTAATGAAGCAAATGCACGACTGAGTACGCCATCTAATTTAACACTTGGTTGATATTCTTCAACTCTTGACTGCACAGGGGTGACGTTATCGAGTCCAAGTTCATGTTTAACATGCATTAAAAATCGTACACGTTTGCCCAAGCTATCTAATAACACAAAATGTGTATCCGGTAATGCAATCGCTAATACGATACCCGGTAAACCAGGTCCTGTTCCAACATCAATATAATGATGACCGGGTAAATGAGGCGCAACAACTAAGCTATCCATAATATGCTTAATCATCATTTCTTCTGGTAAGCGTACTGAGGTTAAATTATAAGCTTTGTTCCACTTATTCAGTAACTCGACGTAACGAACTAGCTGTTGCTGTTGTTTTTCTGTTAGCGCAATATCAGTTTGCGCTAACAATGTAGTTAATTGTTGCTGTAACACTATGTACCCTTACTGTTACGCAGATTTGCGTAATAAGCCTTGCTTCTTCAGATACACTAATAATAGCGAAATCGCCGCTGGGGTGATACCAGAAATACGCGATGCTTGACCAATAGTGTCAGGACGCGACTCAACAAGCTTTGCAACTACCTCATTTGATAAACCAGATACGGTTTTATAATCAAACTCTTTTGGTAAAATTGTTTGCTCATGACGAAGTTGTTTATTGATCTCATCTTGTTGACGCGCAATGTAACCGGCGTACTTAGTATGGATCTCAACTTGTTCAAGTGCGGCTTTGTTTGTAAATTCAGATCCTAATCCATCAATAGCCATAAGATCGTTATAGCGAATCTCAGGACGGCGAAGTAATTCTTCTAAACTAGCTTCACGAGTAAGCGGTGTTTTTAGTAATGCATTAACTTGATCAATAACATTATGATCTTTGTGGATCCATGTATCTTTAATACGCTGTTTCTCTTTTTCGATCACTTCTATTTTTTCATTAAAAGCCTGCCAGCGTTCGTCATTAACAAGTCCTAGCTCACGGCCTTTTTCAGTTAAACGAATATCAGCATTATCTTCACGAAGTAATAAACGGTATTCGGCACGGCTTGTAAACATACGGTACGGTTCTTTCGTACCCAGTGTTGCCAAATCGTCGATTAAAACACCCACGTAAGCTTCATCACGGCGTGGAGTCCAAGAATCTTTACCTTGCACTTTTAGCGCCGCATTCATACCTGCAATTAAACCTTGTGCACCGGCTTCTTCATAGCCGGTAGTACCGTTAATTTGACCCGCAAAAAATAAGCCTTCAATAAATTTAGTTTCTAAAGACTGTTTTAAATCACGTGGATCAAAGTAATCGTATTCAATAGCGTAACCAGGACGACAAATATGTGCGTTTTCAAAACCTGTAATTGATTGCACTATTTCTAATTGCACGTCAAACGGTAAACTTGTTGAAATACCGTTAGGGTATAGCTCATAAGAGGTTAAGCCTTCTGGCTCAACAAAAATTTGATGTTTGTCTTTATCTGCAAAACGAACAATTTTATCTTCAATTGATGGGCAATAGCGCGGACCAATCCCTTCAATAACACCTGAGTACATTGGTGAACGATGTAAATTTTTACGAATTACATCATGTGTTTTTTCGTTTGTGTAAGTGATGTAACACGGTATTTGTTGTGGGTGATCTGATTGTTTACCCATAAATGAAAATACAGGTGTTGGTGTATCACCAGGCTGTGCTTCCATTTTTGTAAAATCAACAGTACGGGCATCAATACGCGGCGGTGTACCTGTTTTTAAACGATCCACTCTAAAAGGATGCTCGCGTAAACGTTCAGCCAATGCAATTGATGGAGGATCGCCAGCACGGCCACCTTTGTAATTTTCTAAACCTATGTGTATTTGGCCACCTAAAAAAGTACCTACGGTTAGCACCACACTCGGTGCACTAAAACGTAAACCCATTTGAGTTACTACGCCAGTGACACGATCGTTTTCAACAATAAGATCATCACATGATTGTTGAAAAATTTTAAGGTTATCTTGGTTTTGTAATGTTGTTTGAATTGCCGCTTTGTACAAAGCGCGATCTGCTTGTGCTCGAGTTGCACGAACAGCAGGTCCTTTTGAAGAATTCAGTGTACGAAATTGGATCCCGCCTTTGTCAATAGCTTGTGCCATTGCACCACCAAGCGCGTCAATTTCTTTTACCAAATGACCTTTGCCTATCCCACCAATTGCTGGATTACAAGACATTTGACCAAGGGTATCCATATTGTGAGTCAGTAGCAGGGTATTCATCCCCATTCGGGCAGCTGCTAATGCGGCTTCAGTGCCAGCATGTCCACCACCTACTACGATAACGTCAAAATTTTCGTGAAAAATCATTAATGGGATCCTACTTAAATCAAACCGGTAAACTTCAAAAGGGAGCGTATTCTACCTAGAAATTAGCAGAAAATAAATGATTAAACAGTGGGCAAGATCTAAGTATGTGATCTCTAATAATATAAAGGATCTTTTAAAGAGATCTTTAATTACTATTACTACTACTGATCGGCTTTTCTGTTGATAAGGTTTAGATCTTCATTTAAAACATGAAATTAGATCGGATCTAAAGGTGTTAATATGATCGGATCATCCAGCAAATAAGCTCTGATCAAAAAGGCACTTTATGCACAGGGCTGAATCAGTTAGATCTTATCCAATGGATAAGCATGCTTTAAAAAGCAGTTTATTCAATCTTTATCCACAAAATCTATTAAATTATTAGTAAATTGTGGGTAACTTTATATATAACTTTTCACTTGATCTATCTATTTTAAGCCTGTTTGAGCTATCCAAGAGTCTATCCATGCTAATGCAGTATCTTCTGGTAGTGGTTCATCAAGAATATTAAGCTCTAAACGCTCTGCTACTTTCATAGCCCCTTTTTGAGTTAATAATGCATCTATATTACGTCCAGCAAGGTTATAAGTGTCATAACTGGTGTCGCCCAAAGCGATTACTGAATATTTTAAATGAGATAAATCATTTACTTGTGTCAGATCTTCCACAAAACTAATAAGGTTTTCAGGGTAATCACCCGCACCATACGTTGATGTACAGATTAGCCAAATAGTATTTTGCTGATCAATATTATTAAACTCAGGTTGATCATGCAGTTGACTCGTAATACCTCGATTATTAAGTTCATCGTTTAATTGCTCTGCAACATACTCGGCTGATCCCATTTGGCTGCCAACAATAAGATTTACTGAACTCATGAATATTAGTGATCACATTAGTTTTAATTGTTGCCTATGATAACTGAGTGAGTATAACAGTAAAGTTAAGAGTGCTATTTTGTATAACTATTTTTGTAGTAATTTTACACTGCTTTTTTAGAGAGCCTTTAACTTATTGATAATTAATAGATTAACAAATTATCTTTAAATGTAATCTTCTTATCAAGTTGTTGATAAGGTTGGGGGAAGCTATGTTTAAAGTGATTTTTAGGTTGTTTTATATTCGCTAAGCTATTGATATTACTTATTAGTCAAAAACTGAATTGCAAATTTTTCGATCTAAAATACATGTTGATCATAATGTGGATATAAAGCCTGTTGATAACCTCAAATACAGATCAAAAATAATTTTAAAAAATGATCTAATAGAGCAGATCTAATGAAATTAATAAAAAATAAGCTTATAAACAGGTAAATTTTAATTGATCGCGAGTTTTTTGCGGCTGATTTACCTTGTTTTGGTATTTATTTGAGCAAAAAAGCTGGCTTTGTGGATAAGTGATCTGGATATTTTTAATTTAATATAGATTTAGATCCGTTATTTAAAAAAATTTAGTTGGTGAATTAGTAGATCAAAGGTTTAGTGGGCTTAACTGTTGAGTTGTTTTATTTAAATAATGATAGTGATCATCAAATCATATAGTGTCAAAAGTAAGCTTTTTACACTATTAACCTATGTTTTTTAGCTTTTTAATTGAGTAAAAAACATCATTTTTATGTGTGTGAGGTATGTTACAGAGTGTTTTGGCTAACTAAAGTTAGTATAAAAAGGCAATTTATAACTATTTTTTGCATGAAGCATAATGCTTTAAAAGCGTGTTCTGGTTTGAAAAATGTATCGATTATGTATTAATTATAGGTGCAAGTTTCGCTAATAATGCCTCCAAAGTGTGTACCTCTTGTTGTTTAATCTACGTAATCTGACCTCTCTTGGCTGTTATAAAGGTAACTTTGAATATTATTTTATTGGCAGTAATTCTCAGTTATTAGACCAATAAATAGCATATTTTAGAGCAGAATTTTTTATATAAAAAAGAGCACCTGAGTGCTCTTTATAATAAGAATATGTTTGTAATAAGGTGTTTATTTACCAATACAAAACGAGCTAAATATTTTGCCAAGTAGGTCGTCTGAGGTAAATTCACCTGTAATTTCGTTTAAATACTGCTGTGTTAAACGCAGTTCTTCAGCCAGTATTTCACCGGCAATGTGCATTTCTAATTGCGTTTTACCTGTATCTAAATGATACGCAGCACTTTCTAGTGCATCTAGATGACGGCGGCGCGCCATAAAGCCACCTTCAGTCGCGCCCTGAAAACCTATACAGGCCTTTAAATGCTCGCGAACGAGTTCAATACCGTCAGCATTTTTGGCACTTAAGCTGATGACCGGGTATTGTTGCTCTTGCTCCATACCGACTATATCGCCCGACAAATCAGCTTTATTTCTGATGACCGTAACGCCCATACCTTCTGGTAATTTTGCCATAAATTCAGGCCAAATTTTGTGTGGGTCAGTATCTATCGTATCTGTGCCATCAAGCATAAATAAAACCCGATCGGCTTGGTTTATTTCATCCCAAGCACGTTCAATACCTATTTGCTCTACGCGATCGGGGCTTTCGCGTAGGCCTGCGGTATCTATAATATGCAGTGGCATACCATCTATATGTATATGCTCTCGTAGTACGTCGCGAGTGGTACCGGCTATTTCTGTTACGATTGCGGCTTCACGACCAGCTAGGGCATTGAGTAGGCTTGATTTACCCGCATTAGGGCGACCTGCAATTACAACACGCATACCTTCGCGCATGATGCTGCCTTGTTTAGCTTGATTGGTTACGGTATTGAGCTGATTTATAATGGCATCTAAATCACCAGATACTTTACCGTCAGATAAAAAATCAATTTCTTCATCAGGAAAATCAATTGCCGCTTCTACGTACATACGTAAGTGAATTACTTTTTCTACCAGTGTTTCTATGTGCTTAGAAAATTCACCTTGCAGCGACTGTAGGGCGCTTTTAGCGGCTTGCTCACTTGTAGCATTAATTAAGTCGGCGATAGCTTCTGCTTGTGTTAAATCAAGCTTGTCGTTCATAAATGCACGCTCAGAAAACTCACCTGGCTTTGCTAAACGAACGCCGTCTATTTTACTAATTTCTTTAAGTAACATATCCAGTACTACAGGACCGCCGTGGCCTTGTAACTCAAGTACGTCTTCGCCAGTAAATGAGTTAGGGCCTGCAAAGTAAATGGCAATACCTTGATCAAGCTGTTTGCCAGTAAGGCTTTTAAATGGCACATAATCGGCGTAGCGAACTTTAGGTATTTTACCTACCACTTTTTCGGCAACACTTTTAGCAAGGCTACCTGAAACGCGAATAATACCAACACCACCACGTCCGGGGGCAGTTGCTTGTGCTGCAATTGTATCTTGATTGATCATGCTATTAATTTGCCAACGATGAGTAACTTTATGGCGGTATTGTAACCTATGAAATAAACACTCGCGAATACTCTGGTGAAAAACAGGCAATAAAAAAGGCGACCGAAGTCGCCTTTATATGAGTAATATACCCAAACCATCTTGATGTGGCTGGGTATAGGCAATTAGCCTCTTACTTTAATTCCTTTCTTTTCCATGCCACGGTAGATAATTAACATCTGGACGATAGAAATAAGGTTAGACACTAACCAGTAAAGAACCAAACCCGATGGGAACCATAAGAAAAATACAGAGAAGATAACCGGCATAAAGGTCATCATTTTTTGCTGCATTGGATCTGTCACCGTCATAGGTTGTAGTTTTTGCGTCACAAACATACTCAAACCAAATAAGATGGGTAGTACGTAGTATGGGTCTTTCGCAGAAAGATCTGTTAACCAAAAAATAAATTCAGCATGGCGAAGTTCAGTAGACTCTAAGAATACGTAGAACAAGGCTAAGAAAATTGGCATTTGTAGCAAAATAGGGAAACAGCCACCCATAGGGTTCACTTTTTCTTTTTTGTACATTTCCATAGTTGCTTGGCCGAACTTTTGACGGTCATCACCAAACTTTTCTTTAAGGGCTGCCATTTTAGGCTGTAGGGCACGCATTTTTGCCATCGAAGTATATTGCGCTTTGGTAAGTGGATACATTAACGATTTAACGATAATAGTGATGGCAATAATAGCTACACCCCAGTTACCCAAAATGCTGTGTAACCATTTTAGCAATACAAATAAAGGCTGCGAGATAAAAAATAACCAACCGTAATCTACAGTTAAATCTAGGTCTGGGTGAATCGCTTCAAGAATATCTGATTCTTTCGGACCCATATAATAAATAGCAGTTAGTGTTTGCTCACTACCTGCTTGAATATTAACAGCTTCATCTTTAGCACCAATAATAGCGGCATTACTTTTTGTAATTAAACTATAAAGTGTATTTGATTGATCCTGCATTGGCACCCAAGCACTTACAAAGTAATGCTGGATAAACGCAACATAACCACCTTGGGTGTTTTTGTTTAGGTTTTTATCAGCCATATCTGAAAAGCTATACTTTTCGTATTTTTCTTCATCAGTACCGTATGCAGCGCCTAAATAGTTTTGATCAACCATGCTGCCTTTTTCTTGTACTGTGCGCTTAATTTGAGTGTATAGCTGTACTTGAAGCGGTGCGCTGGTGGTGTTGTTAATTTTATATTCTAGACCAACATCGTATTGACCTTTTTTGAATACATAGGTTTTAGTAAAGTTAACACCATTACTATCAGTAAACTGAAGTGGAACACGAAGCTCATCACCTGTTAAGGTATATGATTTTTGTTCGGTACTGTAAGTAGGGCGGCCATTCGCTGATGCGTCAGGGCCATTCAAACCAATTAAGCCACTTTGTGAAAAGTATTGATTACCATCAAACTCACCAAGCAACATATAAGGCGTGTTACTTCCTTTGGTATCTTCGTATTGAAGAAGGTCTGTTTCAACAATGTCACCGCCTTTGGTGTCAATTTTAACTTTAAAAACGTCAGTTGTAATTTCAATAACTGAACGTTTAGCTAAAGTTGCTGAAGTAGGTAATTCTGAATCTGATGATGAAGGAATATAATCATCTGACTCTGGTGAATTTGCTTTTAGTGTTTGTGTTGTGGCACTTGGATCGACTTTAGGCTTGTTGTAATCATTGTCCCATTCTTGGAACAATAAAAACGACACTAGCATTAGGCCAATTAATAAAAACGTGCGTTGCGATTCCATAACAGCTCTTATTTCTCGTGTTGGTGGTTAATATATTTTTCAGGGACGGGGTCATCTCCGCCTGAATGTAAAGGATGGCATTTTAATATGCGCTTCAAAGCTAACCAACTCCCTTTTACCGATCCATGCAATTTAATTGCTTGAATAGCGTAACTAGAACAGGTTGGATTAAAACGACAATGCGGACCTAACAGCGGGCTAATCCACTTTTGATAACCGCGGATAAATAACACTAAACAAAAAGTTGGTAAAGCAACAAGTGGTTTAAGTAACCTCATGATGTTTATGCCCCTACTTAAGTTTAGTGAGATAGATATCATGTATTTAAAGACTCAATTAGAAATTTTAAATGCATGATTAAAAGGTGAGCTAAAGATACATTAATTAACCCTGCAATTCTATTGCAATTAGGCTTGTTTATTAGATTTAGCTGATTTGTTAGGGCGTTTCTTAAAAGGTGGCGGTTTAGGTGCACCTGGTTTACAGCGTTCGTTAATTTTTCGCCATAATTTAGTAAGTTGCTTGGTTAATTCTTCATTAGACTGATCGTCAATACCATTTTTGACCATAAGCACAATATCAATATTATCGATGCTGTGTTGATTTAAACGAAAACTTTCGCGAGCGAGACGTTTAATACGGTTTCGTTGGCATGCCTTTTTTACACGTTTTTTAGCAACAGTAAGACCTAACCTAGGTTTATCTTGGTCATTCGGTTTAGCTAATAGAGTAAAGAAAGGAGTTGCAGCCCGAGCGGGTTCATTAAATATGCGAGAGTAATGCGAGGGAGTTAACAGACGTAACTCCCTGCCAAAGCTAAAGTCTTCCACTTATAAATTAAGCAGAAAGAACTTTGCGGCCTTTAGCGCGGCGACGTGCTAATACTTTACGGCCATTTACAGTTGCCATGCGAGCACGGAAGCCGTGTGCACGTTTGCGTTTTAAAACGCTAGGTTGAAAAGTTCTTTTCATAACAATCTCATCCGATCGGTTAAAGTTAAAACATCCTATACAGGTCGCGATCCTGGCATAGGTGCCATTGCGAGCGCGAGATATTATAGATGAAGTGACTTAAAGTCAATCATAATTACACCCTACACTAAGTGTTAGTTACTCTATTAATGGTGATCGAAAATTATGATCAACTAGGATCATCATAAATAAGAAGTTTTCCACAGCCCCTGTATAGAAAGTGAATAAAAGCGGGGGAAAAGTAAAATGGATCGTAAAATTGGTTCGCGATCTTCGTGTTATTTTGTTATGATCTATCTTCAGGCTTTTAAATAAAAGCTCATTAAAATCAGTCTGTTAATGTTTTTATACAGCGATATCAACAATTTTATAAAAATCAATCTTTTACTTGTGGATAAAGTGCCTTCATAATACGCGGCCTTAGGCCACTTATTTGGCTATTTTTACGCAATAAATGCATGATTTTTAATCATTAATGATGTGCGGGAATAAAAATTATATCTCTGGGAGTTTAACTGTGTATCTGTCGGTTTGGCAAAGTTGTTTATATGTATTGCAAGATGAATTGCCTTCGCAGCAGTTCAGTATGTGGGTAAGACCACTTCAAGCAGAAAGTACCGAAGATACCTTGACGATTTATGCACCTAATCGCTTTGTGCTTGATTGGGTGAGAGAAAAGTACCTAAATAGAATTAACGAATTATTGGTTGAGATCTGTGGCGTTGAAGCACCAGAGCTGCGTTTTGATGTGGGAAGTAAACCTTTATTGAATGCGCAGGCTGCACCTGTTGTAGAAACTCAACTAGCGCCAAGTGCGCAGGCTTCAACAAAGCAACAGCCTCGAGAGCAAAAGCCGGTGGTTGAGCCTGCACCTAAGTCTGGTTATAAATCTAATATTAAAGAAAACTACACATTTGATAGTTTTGTTGAAGGTAAATCAAACCAATTAGCAAAAGCTGCGGCCACACAAGTTGCAGATAATCCTGGTTCTGCTTTTAACCCTGTATTTATATACGGTGGTACTGGTTTAGGTAAAACTCACTTATTGCATGCTGTAGGTAATGGCATAATGGCTAATAAGCCAGATGCTAAAATTGTTTATATGCATTCAGAGCGCTTTGTTCAAGACATGGTAAAAGCGCTACAAAATAATGCGATTGAAGAGTTTAAGCGCTATTACCGAAGTGTTGATGCATTAATGATTGATGATATTCAATTTTTTGCTAACAAAGAACGCTCTCAAGAAGAGTTCTTTCATACCTTTAATGCCTTACTTGAAGGCAACCAGCAAATTATCTTGACCTCTGACCGTTATCCTAAAGAGATTGAAGGCGTTGAAGATCGTCTTAAATCACGTTTTGGTTGGGGGTTAACTATCGCGATTGAGCCACCAGAGCTCGAAACGCGAGTTGCTATTTTGATGAAAAAAGCCCAGCAGAGTAAAATAAACTTACCTCACGAAGTTGCTTTTTTTATCGCTAAAAAATTACGTTCAAATGTACGCGAATTAGAAGGCGCGCTTAACCGTGTAATTGCTAACGCTAACTTTACAGGTCGTCCAATTTCTATCGATTTTGTAAAAGAAGCGCTGCGTGATTTGCTTGCCTTGCAAGATAAACTGGTTACCATAGATAACATTCAACGTACGGTTGCTGAATACTATCGAATTCGTATATCAGACCTGTTGTCTAAGCGTCGCAGTCGCTCTATAGCGAGACCGCGACAAGTTGCTATGGCACTGTCTAAAGAATTAACTAATCACAGTTTACCGGAGATTGGTGATGCATTTGGTGGACGCGATCATACGACCGTATTGCACGCTTGTCGTAAGATCAAATCGCTACGTGACGAAAGCCACGAAATTAAAGAAGATTACCAAAATTTAATAAGAACATTGTCATCTTAGGGCTGACTTTATTATGCAAATAACAATATCAAGACAACAATTTTTAAAGCCATTGGTACAAGTGTCTGGCGCCATAGAGCGTAAACACACGCTACCAATTTTATCTAACGTTTTGTTAGTAGTAGAAAACGGACAGCTTTCAATGACAGGGACTGACCTTGAAATTGAACTCGTTTCGGGCGTATTTGTAGGTGATGACATTGCTGATACAAAACTAACGTTACCCGCTAAAAAGTTACTCGATATTTGTAAAAGTCTACCTGATGGTTCAGACATTACTTTAAGCTTGCAAGAGCATCAATTACTTTTGACTAGTGGTAAAAGTCGCTTTTCATTAACGACTTTATCGGCTGATGACTTTCCAAATTTAGAGCAGTGGGATGGAGAGGTTGAGTTTCAGCTTACTCGTTTAGAGCTTCGAAAGTTACTCGAAAGCACGCATTTTTCGATGGCGAATCAAGATGTACGTTATTACTTAAATGGTATGTCGTTTGAAGTAGATAATACTGATATAAAAACAGTGGCCACTGACGGGCACCGTTTGGCTATAGCGCAAAAACAATTAACGCAATCGCTTAACACTCAGCGACAACTCATTATCCCTCGTAAAGGGGTGCAAGAAATTATGCGCCTAATGGTTGCTGATGACGAGTTAGTAACAATTCAATTTGGCGCTAATCATATTCGCATTATTGACCTTGAATTTATATTTACGAGTAAATTGGTTGATGGACGTTTTCCTGACTATCGTCGTGTATTACCGCGCGGTGGCGACAAAGTAATTACGGCTAATCGTGAATGGCTGCGAAATGCTTTTCAGCGCGTATCTATTCTATCGAACGAAAAGTTTAGGGGTGTTCGTTTAAACTTATCGAATGGTTTATTAAAAATTACGGCTAACAACCCAGAACAAGAGCAAGCTGAAGAAGTTGTTGAGGTAAGTTACCAAGGCGACGATTTAGAGATAGGTTTTAACGTATCTTATGTATTAGACGTTTTAAATACATTAAAAACAGAAGATGTATTATTTACATTAGCCGATTCAAACAGCAGCGCATTAATTGAAGGTGCAGGCGATGAAGAAGCGATGTACGTTGTTATGCCTATGCGCTTATAAGACTATTAATATATAATGAGTTTAAGTCATTTGAGCCTCAAATATTTTCGTAATATTGAGGCACTGACGCTAGAACCAGTAAATGGCGTTAACATAATATATGGTGAAAATGGCAGTGGTAAAACTAGCCTTTTAGAAGCTATTTATTACCTTTCTCACGGCAAGTCTTTTCGTACTCCAAAACACAAAAGTATTATTGCGCACCAGCAAGAACAATTTGTTATTCATGGTCGTAAAGCAATACATGATTTATCCATTCCTATCGGTATAAGTAAAACCCAAACAGGCGAAACGAATTTAAAAATTCAGGGTAAGGCAAGTCGTAAAATATCAGAGCTCGCTCAGCTCATGCCAGTTCAAATAATTACACCAGAGAGTTATTCTTTATTTTTTGGTGGACCTAAAGAGCGTAGAAAGTTTTTAGATTTGGGTTTGTTCCACGTGGAACATGAGTTTTTTTACTTGTGGCAATCGTTTAATAAAGTATTAAAACAGCGTAATGCATTGCTAAAGACTAAGCCTAAGAATTATTTTGACCAAATTAAGTTTTGGGACAAAGAATTTGTTAGACTGGCTGAACAAATAAATAAATTAAGAATGGCGTATATAAGTAGGTTTAAGCAGCAATTTTTTGATAAAATGTGTGCAGAATTAACGCTTATACGCGATTTAGAAATGAGCTTTAATGCAGGCTGGAAAGAGAATGAATCTCTTGCAGATGCATTAGAGCAAAACTTTGAGCGAGATGCTCGCCAAGGGTTTACAAGTAAAGGGCCGCATAAGGCCGATTTTAGTTTTAGTGTCGCTGGCAGTAGTGTAGAGAATACTTTTTCGCGCGGTCAATTGAAGCTATTACTGTATGCGTTAAAAGTAACGCAAAATAGCTTAATTGAGTCAGAGACAGATAAGCAATCAATATTGCTAATAGATGATCTACCTTCAGAGTTAGGCGAAGATACAAAAGAGAAAGTCGGACAGTTATTGTCTCACTGCAGTTCTCAAATTTTTATCTCTTCAATTTTGTCTGAAAGTATTTCTGCTGTGGTGGAACCCATGCAACGAGAACTACAAATGTTCCACGTGAAACATGGCAACCTAATAACAAGATAAGTGGGATTAACCATGTCTGAGAATTATGACTCGTCGAGTATTAAAGTACTTAAAGGATTAGACGCAGTAAGAAAGCGTCCTGGAATGTATATAGGGGACACCGATGATGGCACAGGCTTACACCACATGGTGTTTGAAGTAGTCGATAACTCTATCGATGAAGCCTTAGCTGGTCATTGTGATGATATTTATGTAACGATTCACCTAGATGGTTCTGTCTCAGTAAGAGATAACGGTCGTGGTATCCCAACTTCTATTCATGAAGAAGAAGGCGTATCAGCAGCAGAAGTTATCATGACGGTACTTCATGCTGGTGGTAAGTTTGATGATAACTCTTATAAAGTATCAGGTGGTTTACACGGTGTTGGTGTTTCTGTTGTAAATGCACTTTCTGAAAAGTTAAAGCTTACTGTTCGTCGTGAAGGGAAACTTCATGAGCAGTTTTACACTATGGGTGTTCCAGATGCACCTTTAGCAGTTATTGGTGATTCAGAAACGACTGGTACAGAATTACGTTTTTGGCCAAGTGGTGAAACATTTACAAATCTAGATTTTCATTATGAAATTCTAGCTAAGCGTTTACGCGAGCTTTCATTCCTAAATTCAGGTGTGAGCATCATTTTAAATGATGAACGTGAAGAAAATAAATCAGATCACTTTAAATACGAAGGCGGTATTCAAGCATTCGTAGAATACTTAAACCGTAATAAAACACCTATCCATAAAGGTGTATTCCATTTTACTCACGAACGTGAAGAAGATGGTATTAGCGTTGAAGTATCAATGCAGTGGAATGATGCATACCAAGAAAATATTTATTGTTTCACAAATAATATTCCACAACGTGATGGTGGTACTCACTTAGCCGGTTTTAGATCTGCGCTAACACGTACACTAAATAACTACATGGAAAAAGAAGGCTTTAATAAAAAGGCCAAAACAACCAGTAATGCGACCGGCGATGATGCCCGTGAAGGCCTAACTGCAGTTGTAAGCGTTAAAGTTCCTGATCCTAAGTTTTCATCACAAACTAAAGATAAGCTCGTTTCAAGCGAAGTTAAATCTGCGGTTGAGCAAGCAATGGCTGAAAAGTTCACTGAGTTTTTATTAGAAAACCCAGTAGATGCCAAAATTGTTGTTGGTAAAATCATTGATGCATCTCGTGCGCGTGAAGCGGCGCGTAAAGCTCGTGAAATGACACGTCGTAAAGGCGCTATGGACCTTGCCGGTTTACCAGGTAAATTAGCCGATTGTCAGGAAAAAGATCCTGCACAATCAGAACTTTACATCGTGGAAGGGGACTCTGCTGGCGGATCAGCCAAGCAGGGACGTAACCGTAAAAACCAAGCTATTCTTCCTCTTAAGGGTAAAATCTTAAACGTAGAAAAAGCACGTTTTGACAAAATGTTATCTTCGCAAGAAGTAGCAACGCTAATTACTGCATTAGGTTGTGGTATTGGTCGTGACGAATATAATCCTGAAAAACTACGTTATCATCGTATCATTATCATGACCGATGCGGACGTAGATGGTTCTCACATTCGTACCTTACTACTAACATTCTTCTATCGTCAAATGCCAGAAATCGTTGAGCGCGGTTATATTTACATTGCTCAACCACCACTTTATAAAGTGAAAAAAGGCAAGCAAGAGCGTTATATTAAAGATGATCCTGCATTAGTAGAATACCTAACATCACTTGCGCTTAACAATGCTGCTTTATATACAGGTACTGATGCATCGGCACTCGAAGGTGAAGCACTAGAAACAATCGTTCACGATTACCAAAACACAGTTAAAGTAATCGAGCGCTTAAAACGTAAATACCCAAGTACGGTTATGGAGCGTTTAATCTACCAAACCGAGCTGAAAAAAGAAGACCTTTCAGACGAAACTAAAGTAATTGCATGGACTAAAGAGTTAATTGACGATTTAGTTACTCGTGATGAAGATGCAACTATTTTTAATGCTGCAACACAGCATGATACTGAACGTAATTTATACTATCCAGTTGTGAATATTCGCCAGCACGGTGTAGATAAGTCACATGTACTTAGTCATGACTTTATTGCATCACGTGACTATCAACGTATTGCTGCAACTGGTGTTAACATTGCAAACATCATTACTGAAGGCGCATATATTCAACGCGGAGAGAAAACACTTCCTGTTGATAACTTTGTGGATGCTTTAGAATGGTTGATTGCTGAGTCTAAGCGTGGTTTATATATTCAACGCTATAAAGGACTAGGTGAAATGAACCCAAGCCAGCTTTGGGAAACGACAATGGACCCAGATGCACGCCGTATGTTACAAGTAACAATTGAAGATGCCGTTGGCGCCGATCAGTTATTTGCTACATTAATGGGTGACCAAGTAGAGCCACGCCGTGAGTTTATTGAAACTAACGCACTGCGCGTAGTTAACTTAGACGTGTAAAAAATAATACTTACTTCAAAAGAGGAGCCTGATGGCTCCTTTTTTATTTT
The DNA here is from genome assembly GCF_014905615.1 of Pseudoalteromonas aliena SW19. Taxonomy (NCBI): domain Bacteria; kingdom Pseudomonadati; phylum Pseudomonadota; class Gammaproteobacteria; order Alteromonadales; family Pseudoalteromonadaceae; genus Pseudoalteromonas; species Pseudoalteromonas aliena. Next base: position 34,176 of record NZ_AQGU01000020.1, on the reverse strand, counting down.
CTTCAATTACACAAACTGCTTAAAACCTGAGTGTACACACGGTATACTAAGGGTAATTTTCACGCTACTTCTTAGATAGTAAAAAGCCAAATATGCAAAAATATGACGTAAAAACCTTTCAAGGTTTGATCCTGGCTTTACAGGATTATTGGGCGCAGCAAGGCTGTGTCATTATTCAACCACTTGATATGGAAGTGGGCGCAGGGACATTTCACCCGCAAACATTTTTAAAGTCTATTGGTCCAGAACCAATGTCTAGCGCATACGTTCAACCGTGTCGCCGTCCTACAGACGGTCGCTACGGCGAGAACCCAAATCGCTTACAGCACTACTACCAATTCCAAGTAGTTTTAAAGCCATCACCAGATAACATCCAAGAGCTTTACTTAGGCTCTTTAGCGGCTATGGGTATCGATACATTAACTCACGAAGTTCGCTTTGTAGAAGATAACTGGGAATCACCTACGTTAGGTGCGTGGGGCCTAGGATGGGAAATTTGGTTAAACGGCATGGAAGTAACGCAGTTTACCTACTTTCAGCAAGTTGGCGGTATTGAGTGTTCACCAGTAACAGGTGAAATTACTTACGGCCTAGAGCGTTTAGCTATGTACATTCAAGGCGTAGATAGTATTTACGACTTAGTATGGGCAGACGGTCCACTAGGGCGCGTAACCTACGGCGACGTGTTCCATCAAAATGAAGTAGAGCAGTCTACTTACAATTTTGAACACGCAAACGTAGAAGACTTATTTGCTCAGTTTGATAAATGTGAAGCAGAAAGCCAAAAGTTAATTGAAGCAAACTTACCACTACCGGCTTACGAGCAAGTAATGAAAGCATCGCACGCATTTAACTTACTAGACGCACGTCACGCCATTTCGGTAACCGAACGCCAACGTTATATTTTACGCGTTCGTGCGTTATCAAAAGCGTGTGCACAAAGTTACTATGACAAACGCGAAGCGCTTGGTTTCCCGCTGTGTAAGGATAAGTAAGTATGTCAGCACAAAATTTATTAGTAGAAATTGGCACAGAAGAGTTGCCACCAAAAGCACTGCGTAAATTAGCAGAAGCCTTTGCTGCAAACCTAACTGCAGAGCTAGAAACACTAGAATTAGCACACCAAGGCGTAAGCTGGTATGCATCGCCTCGTCGTTTAGGTTTACAAGTAAAAGCGCTTGCAGCTAAGCAACAAGACAAAGAAGTTGAAAAGCGTGGTCCAGCAACTAAAGCCGCATTTGACGGTGACGGTAACCCAACAAAAGCAGCAATGGGTTGGGCACGTGGTTGTGGTATTGAAGTAAAAGACGCACAAACACTCGAAACAGACAAAGGCGCATGGTTATTGCACATTGCTAAAGTAGCAGGGCAAGAAACTAAAACGCTAATGACAGGTGCAATTACTAAAGCATTGGCTAAATTACCAATTCCTAAACCTATGCGTTGGGGCGCGAATAAAACACAATTTATTCGTCCTGTGCACACGGTAACTATTTTGTTTGGTGATGAGCTACTTGAAGGCGAAATTCTTGGTAAGCAAATAACTAACCAGCTTCAGGGTCATCGTTTTCATCACCCAGAAATAATTAGCATTAACCATGCGGACGACGTTTTTGACGTACTTAAATCTGCTTACGTTATTGCTGATTACGAACAACGTAAAGCGCAAATTCGTACACAAATAGAAGAGGCTGCAAGCGCAGTTAACGCTGTTGTTGCAATGGATGAAGATTTACTAGAAGAAGTAACATCACTTGTAGAGTGGCCAGTGACTTTAACGGCAACGTTTGAAGAAGCATTTTTAGATGTACCGGCCGAAGCGTTAATTTACACCATGAAAGACGATCAAAAATACTTCCCGTTATTAGATCAAAACGGCAAACTTTTAAATAAGTTTTTGTTTGTATCTAACATCGAAAGTAAAGATCCAAGTGTGGTTATTTCTGGTAACGAAAAAGTAGTGCGCCCGCGTTTAGCCGATGCACAGTTCTTCTTTGAAACAGATAAAAAGAAAACCCTAGAAAGCCGACTAGAGTCGCTTGATAGCGTATTGTTCCAAAAGCAACTTGGTACGCTTAAAGATAAATCAATGCGTATTTGTGAACTGGCAGGTTACATTGCAGAGCAAATAGGTGCAGATAAAGCGCTTGCTGAGCGTGCGGGTAAATTATGTAAAACTGACCTAATGACTGAAATGGTCATGGAATTTACCGACGTGCAAGGCGTAATGGGAATGCATTACGCTCGCCACGACGGTGAAGCCGAAGATGTAGCCATAGCGCAAAACGAGCAGTACATGCCACGCTTTGCAGGGGATAACTTACCTACAAACTTAATTAGCTGCGCAGTAGCAATTGCTGATAAGTTTGACACGCTGGTGGGTATTTTTGGTATAGGCCAAGCACCTAAAGGTGACAAAGACCCATTTGCGCTTCGTCGTGCTGCTATTGGTGCATTGCGCATCATGGTCGAAAAAGAACTTCCACTTGATATTTTAGACCTAGTCGCTAAATCGCAAACATTGTTTGGCGACAAGTTAACTAACTTAAATGTATCAACTGACGTATTTGAATTTATGCTAGGGCGCTTCCGTGCTTGGTATCAAGACGAAGGGATTGAAGTAGACGTAATTCAAGCCGTGCTTGCACGTCGTCCGACTAAACCAGTTGATTTTGATCGCCGCGTTAAAGCCGTAAGTCATTTCCGTACATTAGACGCAGCAGAAGCGCTTGCAGCCGCTAATAAGCGTGTAGGTAATATTCTGGCTAAAAACGACATTACCAGCCAAGGTAGTGTTGATGAGAGCTTATTAAGCGACGACGCTGAAAAAGTATTGGCATCACAAGTAGCAAAATTTACCACTGACCTTGCACCACTTTACGCCGATGGAAACTACCAAGAAGCATTAAGCCAATTGGCAGGTATTCGTGAAAGTGTTGATAACTTTTTTGACAACGTAATGGTTATGGCCGACGATGAAGCTGTTAAGCAAAATCGTCTTGCGCTGCTAAGCCAGTTAAGCGGATTGTTTTTAGGTATTGCAGATATTTCTGTTTTACAAAAATAACACCGATTAGCAATTTAAAAAGCCAGCGTTTTGCTGGCTTTTTAGTTTTCACTGTATGCAAAGGATACTCATTGATGATCTCCATGAAACGAATTTTAACCTTAGCAATTGCTGGTTTACTTACTGCCTGTACGAGCCAAATTTCGATTAACGATGTATTGCCACAGCAAGAGCTAGATAAAACAATTTATCTAAGAGGCGACTTTACATTGTGGGATGCAGAACCCCAGTATCAGTTTGCGCCAGTTGGCCCCGCGCTTTATCAAGCGCAAGTTAAATTTTCTAGCCCTGGTAAAGTGTACGAATTTAAAATAGCCGATGCCGATTTTAGCGAAGGTTATAACTGTGGTTACAGCGACGCACAACCGGCAGGGCAAAGCCTAACACTCGGCCAGTCAGCTATCGCAGACTGTAATACTATTTATAACTACTTTAGTTTCACACCAGCAATAAAAGGCACGTACATAGTAAGTATTGATTACAGTGACTACGACAAGCCACAAGTGACGATAACTAAGAAGTAGAGCAAAGATAAATTGTAAGCTTAGCCTTTCATTTATAAGTTTCTAAGTGTAGTTAGTTTATTCATCTGTTAAAGTCTCTATAAAATATTAGTTCTAATTCGGAATTCGCTTTAGGTGTATATTCATACTTTGGTTAAGTTGGTAAGTTATGTCAGATTCAACTAATAATCACTTAGGTAAAGTGGTTGTTAAAGGGTTCAAATCAATAAAAAACTTTGAGCTAGAAATCAAACCGATCAATATATTGATTGGTGCGAATGGTTCAGGTAAATCAAATTTTATTTCCTTGTTTACTTTCTTGAGACACTTATCAGAAGGTAAACTACAAAATTATGTTCAAAAACATGGATCAGCAAGTGCTTTTTTTCATTTTGGGCCAAAGAAAACTAACGAAATAAGCATTGATATTGACGTTGGATATAATGGCTATCATGCAACATTTGGACACGGTATTAATGACGATACATTAATATTTAATACGGAATATTGTTCGATAAGAAGCTCTTCTAAAAGTTTTTCTATTCAAGGTACTAAAGGAGAAAGTGGCTTAGCACATAGCATAAAAGCTGATAGTCACCATGTGAAGAAATATACAAAATTATATCTAAATGATTGTCGTGTTTATCACTTTCACGACACTAGTGATACTGCAGGGTTCAAACAAGCCTGTGACCTTGATGCTGTAGACTATTTATATACAGATGCAAGCAATATTGCTGCATTTTTATATTATCTAAAGCATTCAACTTTAGAAGAATATAGTAATGCATATTTAGACATAGTTGAGGCTATACAAAATATAGCACCATATTTTCATGATTTTTATTTGGAGCCACGGGGGAGCGATAATTCAAAGCGCATCTTATTAAAATGGTTACATAAACAAAATGACGAACCATTTTCAGCAAATCAGTTATCAGATGGAACAATACGATTTATTTGTATGGCTACTTTATTCTTACAGCCTGAAACGCTAAGACCAAAAACTATTATCTTAGATGAACCTGAGCTTGGGTTACACCCTGCGGCATTAGATGAGTTAGCAGAAATAGTAAAAGTAACGTCAAAGGATAATCAAGTTATCTGTTCAACGCAGTCGGTAACTTTTGCGAATAAGTTTAACCCTGATGACTTCATTGTAGTCGATCAAAATGAAGGTAAATCTGAATTTAAGAGAGTTTCTACAGATGAGTTATCAGAATGGCTAGATGATTTTTCAATGGGAGATATTTGGTCTAAAAATCTTATCGGGGGCCGTCCAGAATGGTAAGAATAGGAATTTCAGTTGAAGGGCAAACAGAAGAGATATTCGTTAAAAAAGTTTTAGCACCTTATCTAGCTCAAAAAAACTTGTTTATGACCCCAATATGTATGCAAGGTGATGTAAATATAGATAAGGTACGTAGCGAACTGAAAAAAATAGCTAATAATTTTGATTATGTAACTACTTTTTATGATTTCTATGGATTTAAAAATAAAGTAGCAGGCGAAACTAAGCACTCATTAGAAATGCGTATTTTGAATGCTGTAGGCGAAAATATTAGAGGTCGATTGATACCTTTTGTGCAAATGTATGAGTTTGAAGGTATATTATTTTCATGCCCAAAAAGTTTTGCATTAATAATGAGACAAGCAAACCTTAAAGAGTGGGCAGATGGTTTATTACAGGAGTTTAGGGGTGATCCTGAAAAGATAAATAATTCGCCGCAGACTGCACCATCAAAAAGAATTATGTCTGTTGTTCGGTACAGAAAAACAACACATGGCCCTCGTATTGCTGAGGCTATTGGAGTAGAAACAATACGAAATAAATGTTCGGGTTTTAATGAGTGGCTTCATAAAATAGAGAAAATTAACGATAAGTAGCCATAAAATAATTTAAAGCCCTTTCTTTACCACATACCTATACGGTGCTTCTTCTGCATCTTTAGCCACCAGCGTATGATCCATAAACGTACAAAAACTCGGAATGTCGCGAGTTGTTGATGGGTCATCTGCGGTTATTAATAACGTTTCACCATCACTCATTTTTCGAATAGCAGCACGTACCATCATTACAGGCTCTGGACAGCGAAGGCCGATAGCATCTAATTGGTGATCGGGGTTATCAAAGCTCATAATAAATTGGCCTGTTTAAATAAAGTGGTTGCTGTTTACGCGAGTGCTTAAGTATAGCAATTAATAAGTTTGGCAGTTTAACGCAATTTTATGTGTAATTTAACTATTTTACTTAGATCTAGATCAGCATTTTGTTTAGTGTTTTTAGCCGTTTCAAAATGCTTTATTTGATAATAGGTCCGATCACATAATTACGCTGCTACATGCTTGTTTGATAATGGGTCGTTTTCATAAATTGAAGCTAATAAAAAAGGCGAACTGAATAAAATCAGTCCGCCTTTTTAATCACCAAGATGGTTTTACATGTTTAAACTAGTTAGTCTTGAACACGTTCAAATACAGTGGCAATGCCTTGGCCTAAACCAATACACATAGTTGCTAAACCGTATCGTACATTTTTGTCTTCCATTAAGTGAATAAGCGATGTGCTAATACGCGAACCCGAACAACCCAGAGGGTGACCCAATGCGATTGCGCCGCCATTTAAATTCACTTTTTCGTCAACAACATCCATTAACCCTAAATCTTTCATTACAGGTAATGATTGTGCTGCAAAGGCTTCGTTAAGTTCTACTACGCCTAGGTCATCAATTGTAATACCGGCTTGTGCAAGTGCTTTTTTACTTGCTGGTACTGGGCCGTAACCCATAATTGATGGATCGCAACCAGCGACCGCCATTGCTTTAATGCGTGCACGAATCGGTAAGCCAAGTTCTTTAGCTTTTTCTTCGCTCATTACTAACATTGCAGATGCGCCGTCAGAAAGTGCAGAAGACGTACCGGCTGTTACCGTACCCGATGCAGGATTAAATACAGGGCGAAGCTTTGATAGACCTTCTACTGTTGTTTCTGGGCGAATTACTTCGTCGTCTTCAACTAAGATAAGCGAACCATCTGCTGCGTGACCTTCCATTGCTAAAATTTCGCGACGGAAACGGCCTTCAACTGTGGCAGCTTGTGCACGTTGATGTGAACGGTAAGCAAATTCATCTTGCTGCTCACGGCTAATGCCATGAAGCGTTGCAAGGTATTCTGCTGTTAAGCCCATAGAGCCAGACGCTTGTGCAATTGATGTTGCTAAGCCTGGGTGAAAGTCGTTGCCGTGAGTCATAGGTACGTGGCCCATGTGCTCAACACCACCAATTAGGTAAGTGTCGCCAGCGCCGGTCATTATTGCGCGTGCTGCGTCATGCAATGCTTGCATTGAAGAGCCACATAAACGGTTAACCGTAACAGCAGGAACGCTGTGCGGAATACCGGCAAGCAATGATGCGTTACGTGCTACGTTAAAGCCTTGCTCTAATGTTTGCTGTACACAACCCCAATAAATATCGTCAATTGATGCTGGATCAACTGCTGGGTTGCGATCTAGTAAGCCTTTCATTAAATGTGCGCTTAAGTCTTCAGCACGTTTATGTTTGAATACACCACTTTTAGAGCGACCCATTGGTGTGCGGATACAATCTACAATTACTGGATTATTCATGATATTAACCTTCCACCTTATAGAAAACACGACCTTCTTCGGCCCACTTGCGAGTTTGCTCAGATACTTGGTAAATCGCACCTAGGTGAGCGTATTTGTCTGCTGCTGCAACAAAGTTAGCTAAACCAGTTTGATCTAAGTAACGGAACGCGCCGCCTCTAAATGGAGGGAAACCAACACCGTAAACGAGTGCCATATCTGCTTCTTGCGGCGAGGCAACAATGCCTTCTTGCAAACACAGTAGCACTTCGTTGATCATTGGAATCATACAACGGTCGATGATTTCTTGTTTATCAAATTCTTTTGGTGCGTCTGTAATTGGGCTTAATAGCTCAATTGCTGTCTCGTCATGAGACTTTTTAAGACGACCGCGACGATCTGTTTCGTATTTGTAAAAACCGGCTTTGTTCTTTTGACCAAAACGTTTTTCGTTAGCAAAAATAGTAACAGGGTCTTTATCTGCACGCGCCATGCGCTCAGGGAAACCGTCAGCCATTACACCAGTACAATGGAACGCTGTATCAATACCTACAACATCAAGTAGGTAAGCTGGACCCATAGGCCAGCCGAATACGTTCTCCATTACTTTATCTACTTTCGCAAAGTTAGCGCCTTCAACCACTAATTTGCTAAAACCAGCAAAGTAAGGGAATAAAACACGGTTTACAAAAAAGCCTGGGCAATCGTTAACAACAATTGGTGATTTACCTAATTTAAGCGCGTAATCAACTACTGCATTAATTGTTTTATCTGAGGTTTTTGCACCACGGATAATTTCTACTAATGGCATTTTTGGCACTGGATTGAAAAAGTGCATGCCACAGAAGTTTTCTGGCTTATCTAGCGCTTGCGCTAGTAAATCAATGCAAATAGTCGATGTGTTTGAAGTAAGTACAGTGCCTTCTGGCATGTTCTTTTCAAGATCAGCGAGTACTGCTTGCTTAACTTTAGGGTTTTCTACAACGGCTTCAACAATAATGTTGGCGCTTTGTAAGTCTGAATCGTTAAGTGTTGGTTTAATTTTGCTAAGTGTTGCCAACATTTTTTCCATTGGCATGTGGCCACGCTTAACTTTTGCACCTAACAGTTTAGACGCTTCACCCATACCTAAATCAAGCGCATCTTGCTGGATGTCTTTCATTATAATAGGCGTGCCTTTATAAGCAGACTGGTATGCAATACCGCCACCCATAATACCTGCACCTAATACAGCGGCTTGTTTAATTTCTACATCGCTGTGCTTAGCAAATTTACGTGCTTTACCTTTAATGTATTGATCAGCTAGGAATATACCTGTTTGTGCCGCAGCCTCTGGTGTACGTGCTAATTTAGCAAAGTTAGCGTTTTCGATTGCCATTGCTTCATCGCGAGTACAGTTTGCTGCTGCTTTAATAGTACGCACAGCCATAACCGGTGCAGGATAGTGGCCTTTGGTTTTACCCATTACCATACCTTCTGCCATTGCAAAGCTCATGCCTTGCTCAACACGGTTTAATTTAAGTGGCTGTAGTTTTACGTTGCGTTTTGATTGCCAATCTAGCTTGCCAGCAATCGCTAACTCAAGTGTTGATACACTTGACTCTAAAAGTTTGTCAGTACTAACTACTGCATCAAATGCGCCTACTTTCAGGGCATCTGCTGCGCGATTTTCTGCGCCAGAAGTAATCCACATCATTGCGTTATCTGCGCCAATGATGCGTGGTAAGCGCACTGTGCCACCAAACCCTGGCATTATGCCTAGTTTAACTTCTGGTAGGCCCATTTTAGCTGTTTCGCTTGCTACACGATAATCGGTAGCAAGTGCCCACTCACAACCACCGCCAAGTGCCAAGCCGTTTATGGCGCTTAGGGTTGGGAATGGTAAATCTTCGATTGCGTCGAAAATATCGGTCGCATTTTTGATCCACACTACTAATTCTTCTTCAGGTCTAGTAAATGTAGGTAAAAATTCGAAGATGTCGGCACCAATAATAAAGTGCTCTTTATCACTGGTAAAAATCATGCCTTTGATATCAGAATTGGCTGCTAATTCTTTTAATGCTGCTGCGCAATCTGAAAGAGTTTTTTGAGATAATGTGTTTACAGAACCTGTAGCACAAAACTTAAACTCGGCGATGTTTTCCTTTAGGAAGCTAACTTCAAAGGAATCGCTTTTATATAACATTATTATTCTCCCTAGTTGACGAACTAAGACTGGTACGATGAGTTTGCATTTCAATCAGTGTGCTTGCTTTAAATTAAAAATGCAACGAAAAATTTAACTCGGTTACAATCGGTTGGTTAAAATATAGCTGGTTTGGTGCTAAGGTGGTTGAAAAGTTTTTATTCACTACTTTAATTTTTATTAAAGGACATTATGAAAAAATATTTATTAAACTTTGCGGCAGCTGCATTTATTTTCCCTCTTCATTCTGCCGAAGTGAGTCTAGATAATGACGCATTTGTAGATGCCGAAAAAAAAGTACGTCATGGCAGCTATCAAAATTTTAAAACGGCGGTTAATAATTTAGATCACCCTTTAAAACCTTATGTTGAAAAAACCTATTGGCAGCGTCACCCCAATATTAAGTATCAAGCCGAAATAGAAAGCTATTTAACTATTTATCAGCATACGCCTCTTGAATGGCCTGTGCGTGAGGCATGGTTAAAGTATTTAAAAAGGAAAAATAAAAAAGCGGCATACATTAATAATTATCGTGAAACATCTAATACAGCGCTTACGTGTACTTACTTAGATTTTCAGCTAGATTTAGGCGCGCCTGAAAAGGCGATATTAAATCAAGTAACCGATTTATGGACTGTTGGAAAATCGCAACCCGCAGAGTGCGATAGCCTTTTTTCGTTATGGCGAAAAAAAGGCTATATGAGTAAGGAAATAGTTTGGCAGCGAATTACACTTGCGGCCCAAGGGGGGAAGCAAAGTTTATTACCTTACTTAAAAACACTGTTACCTAAAGGCGAGCGTTACTTAGCTGATTTATATTTAAAGGTGCGTCGTGACCCGAGTGCTTCAGCAGGTTTGTATCGATACAAAAAAAAGTCAGTAAAAGAAGGGCAAATAGCACTTTATGGTGTTAAGCGTTTAGTGTGGCGCGATAAAGAACTCGCTTTAAAAGCGTGGGAAAAGCTAGAGAAAATTTTTAAATACAGTGATGAAGCAAAAGCCGATGTGTATTACACCTTTGCATTATCGCTTGCTTCAAGCGGGCATAACCAAGCCAGCTTTTGGCTAAATAAAGTGCCAAAAGAGCGCCTAGACAGCAAGCTTATTCAATGGCAGCTGGGCAATATGCTTAAAACCCAAGATTGGGAAGGTATAGCGGCATTTTTTACAGGCAAAGATAATTTAAGTTTGGGTCAGCAATATTGGTTAGCTTATAGCTATGAACAACGTGGCGAGCAAAAAAAGGCTGATAGTATTTTTGTAAATGTGGCCGCTAATCGTGACTATTACGGGTTTTTAGCTGCGGCACGCTTAGGGTTACCTATAGAGCTAAATAATCAAGCGCTGGTGGTTGATCAAAAACTGCTGGACAAGGTGAGTAATGCGCCCGGTTTTAAGCGAGCAAAAGCGCTTTATGAATTAAAACGTTTTACTGCAGCCCGAAGAGAGTGGAATTATTTAACCAATACCTCTAGTGATGACGAGAAGCTCGCCGCTTCAAAGCTGGCGGCAGAGTTAGATTGGTACGATAGTGCTATTTTTACTCTCGCAAAAATAAAAGCATGGGATTATGTTGAACTGCGTTTTCCGTTTGCATTTCAAGACGTGTTTGAACGTTACAGTAAGCGCAGCAAAATTGACGTAGCGTGGAGCATTGCGATTGCAAGGCGTGAAAGTTCATTTGCACCTGATGCACGCTCGCATGCTAATGCACGTGGCTTGATGCAATTGCTACCAAGCACGGCTAAATACGTCAATAAAAGTAGTGTATCGAGTAATCGGTTATACCAACCGAAAACAAATATTAGGTTAGGCAGTAGCTATTTGCAGTATTTAAAAAAGAAAAATCATGGCAACGAAATACTCGCTACAGCTTCTTATAACGCTGGGTATCATCGTATTAAACGTTGGTTGCCTGATGAAGCTATTCCTGCTGAGTTATGGGTGGAGCTTATTCCGTATCGTGAAACTCGTGATTATGTAAAAAATGTATTTGCATATAGACAGGTTTATCATACTCGAATGGGCCGAGAAGGAAATGTACTAGCGCCGCTACTGGAAATGAAAATGGGCGGTTAGTAAACATATGTTTAAAGTAGGGGGATATCTAATGTGATTAGATGCCCCCTTATTTAATGCAATTGGTATAAGTGGTAGACTCAGAGCAAGTTAAATTTAACAGATGGATTAACAATGAATAAATTAGCCGTTTTATACGCCGAACATATTGCAACACTGCAACAGCGTACTCGTACAATTTGTGAAAGCGAAGGGTTAGAGGGATTAGTTATTCACTCGGGCCAAGCTAAACGTCAGTTTTTAGATGATATGTATTACCCGTTTAAAGTTAATCCTCAGTTTAAAGCATGGCTGCCAGTTATTGATAATCCGCATTGCTGGATTGTGGTAAATGGTAACGACAAGCCAAAACTAATATTTTATCGTCCTGTTGATTTTTGGCATAAAGTGCCGGACGAACCTCGTGATTTTTGGGCTGAGTATTTTGATATAGAACTACTGCTACAACCTGATCAAGTTGAAAAGCTACTGCCATACGATAAAGCTAAATACGCTTATATGGGCGAATATATAGAAGTAGCGCAAGCACTTGGTTTCAGTATTATGAACCCAGAACCTGTACTTAACTATTTTCATTACCACCGCGCTTATAAAACGCAGTACGAGCTTGAATGTTTACGCAACGCTAACCGCATTGCAGTAGACGGACACAAAGCTGCACGCGATACCTTTTTTAATGGTGGTAGCGAGTTTGATATTCAGCAAGCATACTTAATGGCTACACGTCAGAGTGAAAATGAAATGCCGTATGGCAACATTGTTGCACTTAACGAAAACTGCGCTATTTTGCATTACACGCACTTTGATCCAAAAGCACCACATACCCATAACTCATTTTTAATCGATGCTGGGGCAAACTTTAATGGTTACGCAGCTGATATTACCCGTACTTATGATTTTAAAAAGCAGGGTGAGTTTTCTGAGCTTGTGGATGCGATGACAGTACAGCAAATTGAATTAGGTCAAGGTTTGAAGCCTGGTATGCTTTATGGCGATTTGCACGTTGAGTGTCATAACCGTATTGCGCAAATATTAAGTGACTTTAAAATTGTTAACCTACCTGCGGCAGAAATTGTTGAGCGTAAAATTACCTCTACTTTTTTCCCGCATGGTTTAGGTCATCACTTAGGCTTACAAGTGCACGACATGGGTGGCTTTATGAGTGACGAAAAGGGTACTCACCAACCTTCGCCAGAAGGACATCCATTCTTACGTTGTACGCGCCTGATTGAAAAAAACCAAGTGTTTACTATTGAGCCAGGTTTATACTTTATTGACTCATTGCTTGGTGATTTAGCACAAACCGATAATAAGCAGTTCATTAACTGGGAAAAGGTTGAGTCGTTTAAACCGTTTGGTGGTATTCGCATTGAAGATAATATTATCGTTCATGAAGACAGCCTAGAAAATATGACGCGTGATTTAGACTTAGCTTAACGATACTATCTATGTTTGAATAATTGGGGCCATAAGGCCCCATTTTTTTGGTTGAATATTGGTTAAGTAAAGTATGTCAGAATATAAATACCCTGCAGCGGATGTGTTTCATCAAGAAGAAATTAAAAAAAGCACCTTTATTGTGCATATTGCACACACGCCAGATTTAGCCTGCGCAAAAGCATTTATTAAAAATATTGAAGAAAAATATTCAGACGCTCGTCATAATTGCTGGGCGCACGTAGCGGGTAATCCTGGTGGTAGCCATGTTTATGGTTTTTCGGATGATGGTGAGCCAAATGGCACTGCGGGTAAGCCTATGCTTAATGTGTTGGTGGGTTCGGGCCTTGGCGAAATAACAGCTGTAGTGACACGTTACTTTGGCGGTATAAAGCTAGGTACTGGTGGATTAGTACGTGCTTATGGTGGCTCATTAAATAATGCATTAGTAAAATTGCAAACGGTGCTTAAAGTTCCCAGTATTGAAATTACAGGAAGTAGTGAATACAGCATGCAAGGCGCGATTGAGCAGCGGCTAAAGAGCAACTACCAAGTACTTAATATTGATAAGCAATTTACTGCTAATATTGAATGGGTGATCACGATTGATAGCCGCCAAGCACAACAAGCAATTAAAGATATTTTTGATTTAAGCCACGGCGCAGTTGAGTTAACTATTAAAGAGTAATAACCTACACAAGTTGCATTTAATGCATACCACTTAATTTGAACAGGCTGACACTACTTAGCCTGAATTTACTAATAATAAAAGCGATAAGCTAAATGCAATTTCGTACCATCATAAAAATTCTTGGCCAACTTGTTGCGCTGTTTAGTATTACCATGGTGCCACCGGCACTGGTGTCTTTAATTTATAAAGACGGTGGTGGTGTTCCATTTGTTTTAGCATTTATATTTAGTATTGTTATTGGCCTAATGGCTTATTACCCGAACCGCCACGAAAACGGAGATTTAAAAGCCCGCGAAGGGTTTTTAATCGTAGTTCTGTTTTGGTTGGTATTAGGTGCATTCGCATCTTTACCGCTCATATTTTTACAAGAACCCAACCTATCATTTGCAGATGCGGTGTTTGAGGCATTTTCAGGCTTAACAACTACAGGTGCAACCGTACTGACGGGGATTGAATACCTCCCCAAATCCGTATTGTTTTATCGCCAACAGTTACAATGGTTTGGCGGTATGGGGATCATTGTACTCGCTGTAGCGATACTGCCTATGCTTGGTGTTGGTGGAATGCAGTTATATCGCGCTGAAATACCAGGGCCTGTAAAAGATTCTAAAATGACCCCGCGTATTGCTGATACAGCAAAACATCTTTGGTATATTTATGTGTCACTTACTACTGCGTGTATGCTTGCTTATTGGGCGGCTGGTATGGATTGGTTTGATGCTATTTGCCATGCGTTTTCAACCGTAGCCATTGGTGGGTTTTCTACTTATGATGCCTCGATAGGCCACTTTAACAGCCCAGTTATTAACTTTATTTGTGTGTTCTTTTTAATTATTGCAGCCATTAATTTTTCATTGCACTACGCAGCGGTAGCCAGTCGAAATGTACAGGTATATTTGCGCGACCCTGAGTTTAAAGTATTTTTGTGTATTCAATTAGCGCTGGTGGTTATTTGTTTTACGGTACTGTCATCAAATGAGATATACGCTAATGGTGATGAAACGCTAGATCAGGCTTTATTTCAAGCTGTATCAATGAGTACTACAGCGGGCTTTGCTACCGATAACTTTTCAACATGGCCATTGTTTTTACCAATATTACTTATATTTTCGAGCTTTATTGGTGGTTGTGCGGGTTCTACCGGTGGCGGTATGAAAGTAGTTCGTGTGTTTTTACTCTATTTACAAGGTGTGCGTGAGCTCAATCGTTTAGTACACCCTCGTGCTATATATTCTATAAAGTTAGGCCGAAAGGCGCTTCCAGATAAAGTCGTCGAAGCGGTATGGGGATTTTTTTCTGCTTATGCATTAGTGTTTATTATTATTATGTTAGCGCTTATGGGGACTGGTATGGATAACATAACGGCGTTCTCAGCTACTGCCGCATGTTTAAATAACTTAGGCCCTGGTTTGGGTGACGTTGCATCACACTATGGTGCTATAACCGATGGCGCTAAATGGTTGCTTACTATTGCAATGGTGTTTGGTCGCCTCGAAATATTTACTCTACTGGTACTATTTACACCAACGTTTTGGCGTGGGTAAAAAAGTCAGTAAATACATCATTGGGAAAGGGATATGCCAGCAAATTTAGAAAAGCTAAAGCATATAGGTGTAGGCAGCTTAGTCGACCTAGAAATATTAACACCTACAAGTAGTAAGCGTGTTAAAACTGAATTAGTTGGTTTGCTTGATGATAAGTTTATTATTTTAAATTACCCCAATTCTAAACGATTGCTTGCAGCCAGTGATTATTTGCGTGACGGTGTGATGGTGGTAGTAAGAGCGTTGATAGAAGGTAGTGGTGGGCAAGTTATAGCATTTCGTCAACAAGTTATGTCGGTTACTTCTCATCCTGCTCGGCTGGTTTTTATTAATTTTCCTAAACACGTGCAGTTATTTGATCTGCGTTCACAAGCACGTATCCCTACTTTATTGCCAGCTAAACTTAAGTTAAGTGACGAAAGAGTGCTTGATGGAGTGATCAAAGACGTTTCATTAACTGGCGTTATGTTTGATATCAAAAGCGATCAAGCGCTTGAAAATATAAAAGATATGCAATGCACTGTTATGCTCGATAGCAGTGGTAAAAACTTTGCAGGTGAAGTGTGCAGCGTTAAAGGCTATTCGGCGGGCGCTAAGTGCGGTATTAAGTTATTAGCCAGCGAAGACGAAATGAGAACTTTCATGAGAGAGCACTTTATTGATCCCTCAATGCTTAACTCTGAACTTGATGAAAGCTAAGTTTCGCTATTATGCAACAAACTAGTGATTTATTATTTTTTTGCAGAAAAATTATTTAACCATCACCAAATAAAATAATAAACCATATAAAACAATAATTTAAATTTCAAAAAATCCTTCCAATTGTATTTATAAAAAAAAGTTCAGCTAAGGTTTAGCTAAATTTCAATGTTAAATCATCTTTTAAGTATCTAAATTTATAAACTGTAGTATTTTGAATCTTCTTAACATCATGTTTTTAAAGGTGTTTTTGTTTTTGCTTGAAACCCTGTTGCCAAAAAGCAACAAAAAATCTTGAACAATTTGCTTTCCTCACTCCTAAAGTTAGTCAACTCATTGAAAATAAATAACTTTTAAAAGTTGGCATCTAAGTTGTAATAGTCTGGGTGTACTAAACAAAACGTGATTTAAAGTGAACTACTTAATCGCATAAACATAACTTTGAAGGATACATATTATGAAACGCATTAATAAAACTTTAGCACTTATCGCATTAGCATCTTCTTCAGCTGCATTTGCAGCAACTGATTTCGATACGTTAGATGTTGATGGTAGTGGGGCCATTAGCCAAGCTGAGGCATCAGTAGATGCAAAATTAATGAGCATGTTCTCTGAACTTGATATAGACCAAAATGGTGAGCTATCAAAAGAAGAATTTTCAAAAGCATAAGCTTAACGCTACGGGGTGGCATAAGCGCCCTGACATTACTCAAAAATTTTAAGGATACACGTTATGAAAACATTAAATAAAGCACTAGCACTTATGGCAATAGCCTCTTCTTCAGCCGCGTTTGCAGCAACCGACTTTAATACATTAGATGTGGATGGCAGTGGCACAATTAGTCAATCTGAGGCATCGGTAGATGCAAAGCTAATGAGCATGTTCTCAGAGCTTGATACTGACCAAAATGGTGAGTTATCAAAAGAAGAATTTTCTAAAGCTTAATTAAAGGTATTGATCCTGAGTTGCCAAAGACAACCTAAGTAGGCAAGGGAGCTTACGAAAGAGGATAACAAGGAAGTGAAAAATTACGGTTTAAGTTCGAGATCTCATTTTTTTGATAGAACATTTAATATGAAGGATTAAGTTATGAAACATTTAAATAAAGCGTTGGCACTTATGGCTATAGCGTCTTCTTCAGTTGCATTTGCAGCATCAGACCTTAATAGCCTTGATATAGATGGTAGCGGCACGATTAGCCCAAGCGAAGCGGCAGTTGATACTGATTTAATGGCTGAATTTGTTGAGCTAGATACCGATGGTAGTGGTGAGCTTTCCAAAGAAGAGTTCGCTAATTACTAACTCACCTTTTTAAATTAAACATTTTTCACAATTAGGGATCTTTGAAAAGGACTTCCCATCTTATTAGGAATATTATTATGAAAACATTAAACACAGCACTTGCAGTTTTGGTTCTAGCATCTTCGTCAGTGGCATATGCGGCAGTAGATTTTGCCTCTTTTGATGGTAATGGCGATGGCGTAATTAGTATGGAAGAAGCAAAAGTAAATCCTCAACTTGTGAAAATCTTTGATGATTTAGATGCTGACGGAAATGGTGAGATTTCTAAAGAAGAGTTTTCTAAAGTACAATAAAGAGCCACTGAAAACTCTTAATTGATATATAAAAGCAGCTAACCAGCTGCTTTTTCTTCGATGATAATAGGGCCTGTTGACCTTTGTGGATTAAAATTTGTTCAATCTAGGGGGCGTTTAATCGCGGCGCGAGGTTTGTAACCTAGTGGGCTAAGTAAAAACCGAGCAACAAAGAGTAAATTGCCCCTAGGCAGAACCCAAGGGCAGCGCATGTTTGGCATTTATGCTGCGTTATCGCCTATTTATGGGGAATAACCACACTACATAGGCTCTGCCTTGCTTAAATACCAAACACACTGCTGCAAATTTAACCTCGAAAGATCAACAGCCCCTAGGGCCGTTGACCACATTCTATTAAAAGTTGTAATCGAAACGCAGTGAGAATTTACGTGGGCTGCCGTACCGGTACTGGTTATAAAAACCAATTTGATTGTAGTAAGTTTTATCAAACAGGTTATCTATATTAGCGCTAATGGCTATTTGATCATTGAGCTGATAACTGGCCATTAAACTGGCTACTCCATAAGCTGACTGCTCTACTTCAACATTACCAAGTACTGGGTTTTTAACGTCATCATAACTGCGGCTCTGCCAGCGGTAGCCACCACCGATTTTAACACCTTTTAAATAACTACTTAGTCGATAGCTAGTGAAAAGCTTGTATTGATCTTTAGGGTTAGTGGTATTGAGCGGTTTTGTATCGTGGGTTTCGCCTTTACTATGAGTGTAGCCAACATAAAGATCCCAATTATCAGTTAAGCTCCCGTTGAGTTCAAATTCGTAACCTTCTGTTACGGTGCCATCTATAGGTCGATAGATAGCCTGCATGGTCTCAGGAATACTCTCACCTATGTATACACCTAAGTTATCTTGCTGGATTTCAAATGCTGACAAAGAGATATCAACGCGATCAGCAATTAATGACGCTTTAATACCTATTTCATAGTTTTTGCCTTTAATTGGTTCAAGGTAATCACCGTTGGCATCTACTCGACTTTGTGGAGTGAATATATCGGTATAGTTGGCATAAAGTGCCCAGCTATCAGTTAGCGAGTAAGTGGCACCTAAATAATTTGTGAGTTCGTTATTTAATTTAAAGTCGTGCTCACTACCAAAATTATCTTGATTGGTTTGCCAGCGATTTAAGCGGCTCCCTAAAATGAATGCAAGTTGATTCGTTATATTAAGCTGGGAAGCAAAGTAGAGCGCATCTTGTTTGGTTGTGCCATATGAACCATAAGCCGAATTTTGCTGCCAAATTGGTTTAGGGTAGTCGTAATTTGGGGTTGTAAAATCCCCAATAACACCGGCGCTTTGTTGTGCTGGGAAATACGGTGTAGAGAACGTTTGCTTTTGACTATTCCAGCCAAAGACTAATTGATGTGCTTGATTAAGCCAATCAAAGTGACCCGTAAGCTCTAGTTCATAAGTTCGCTGAATACGCTTTGCATCAATATAGTTAAGCGAACCGAGCGTCATACCTATATTTGTTTTTGGATCAGGGTGACCCTTCGCCCACATAACATCATAATGTAAGTCATTATTACCATAAACGTAACTAGCGCTTAGCTGCCAATCATTATTGAAATGGTGTTCTAAGCTAATAAAGCTATTTAATGCCTCGGTTTGTGACGATGCCCAGCTTGCTGCTGTAGACGTTTCTCGATCGTAATATGTACGACTACCGTCACTATAAAAAATAGGTAAACCACCTGACATTGTTCCTTGTGGATCCGTTGTTTGATGATCAATTGCAATCGTAAATAAGGTGCTATCGGTGAAGTCTGCTTCTACAATACCGTACACAGTATTACGACTTTGACTAAATCGATCTTGATATGACTCTTGCTCTTGATACGCAACAACTGCACGAGCACGAACACTCTCAGTGTTATTTATGCTACCGGAGATATCAACAACTCCTCTATATTGTTGCCAAGAACCAATAGAGGCGCTTACTTTTAATTGGTTGTTAACAGTAGGGCGTTTACGAATTAGGTTAATTGCGGCAGATGGGTTGCCCGCACCCAGCATTAAACCCGTTGCACCACGGACGACTTCAATTCGTTCGTAAATAGCGGTATCAGTTAAATTGTCACCATAGTTAAAACGGGTGTCATAAGTTGTAGCAATACCATCGTATAAAATACTGGTAACACTAATTCCTCGAGCAGAAATCGAAAACTTACCGTTATCCGCTTCTCTTGCATTGATGCCAGTAACACTGGTAATTGCTTCGATAGCGCTATTGAGCTGTTGATCAGCCATTAATTGACTCGTGATGGCAATAACAGATTGTGGGGTTTGCAGATGAGATAGGTCAAGGCCTGTTGCAGAGCTCATTGAGTTCGTTTTATAGCCACTATTTTTTTCACCAACAACAGTGAGCTTTTCAATGTCTTTTTTAACTTCGGCGTTTGCGTTTGGTGAAATTCCAGCAAGAAGAATACTAATAACACTACAATAGATAAGAGAAAGAGGTTTATTTAAAACAGGGCGTATCATTTTGAAAAAATCCATTTGTATTAAGAATAATGTGAAATTAACTTTTCACATAATGAAATACGTATTGAACTAAACCTTAAATATTTAAGTGGACTAACAATAACGATAAAAAGTGCTGTAATGGTGCTTCTATACAGAATAACTAATACAGCATTAATACCAATGAGCAATATTACTTAATCAATTTCAGGGATTAAATCTGACGCTAACAGCGTTAAAAATTCTGATATAGAACAATTGAATAACGAATTTTTTCCTTGTTATCGACATGATTTTCTTGCCTCAAAATAGAACGCTTAATTAAGCAAATTGGTATAAGTTCTAATTTTCTCGAATTCATATCAATCAGTATAAAAACCGTGAATAATTTAACGGATCAAAGCAAATACTAACATCGTGAAAACTTTATTTAGCTAGTTAGATTGCGATTATCTTATTGTTAAATAGCTCCCGCACTTATATCGATTGGCATTATTTGTTGGCCATCAAAAAGCTTAGTGCAATTTGTATCGTTGATGTTTGATTATCAAACAACGTGAGGGTAATAGATTTAAGCGCGCAAGTAAATGCTTTTGAGATTGATTCGTATTTGTTTTTGTGGTTTTCTATACATAAACTATGCATAGAAAACAAAGGAGGTTTTTTATAAAAAGATTGCGCTAACCTGAAACAGTTTTTCTACTACGTTAATGTGCTTTTTATCGATTAAAAACATAATAACGTGATCGCCCGATAAAATAATGGTGTCGTCGTGAGCAATAAGCACATCGTCATTACGCACTATTGCACCTATGGTGGTACCCGCAGGGAGTTTTATAGCAGCGATAGCCCGGCCAACGACCTTTGATGTATTTTCATCACCATGGGCAACGGCTTCAATCGCTTCGGCGGCACCTTTACGTAGTGAATACACGTTAACGATATCACCACGGCGTACGTGTGTTAATAACGCTGATATCGTTGCTTGTTGTGGAGAGATGGCAATGTCTATTTCGCCGCCCTGTACTAAGTCAACGTAAGCGCCACGCTGAATAAGCACCATGGTTTTTTGTGCGCCCATACGTTTTGCAAGCATGGCCGACATAATATTTGCTTCATCGTCGTTGGTTACGGCAATAAATACATCAACTTGTTCAATATGCTCTTCTGAGAGTAGTTCTTGATCAGATGCATCACCACAAAACACGACTGTGTTGTCGAGCATTTCAGATAGTTGCTCAGCACGCTCTTTACTGCGTTCAATGAGTTTAACGGTGTGATTTTTTTCAAGTGAGCGAGCAAGGCCTGCGCCAATATTACCACCACCCGCTATCATAATTTTTTTGTAAGAGCGTTCCAGTTTTTGTAGTTCGTTCATTACAGCGCGTATATGTTTTGTCGCGGCAATGAAAAACACTTCATCATCGGCTTCAATGACCGTTGTACCCAGTGGTTTAATTGCTTTACCTTGGCGATAAATAGCGGCAACGCGAGTTTCTACATTAGGAATGTGCTCTTTAAGTGCAGATAACGCATAGCCTACTAGCAAACCACCATAGTAAGCTTTTACGGCGACTAATGAGAGCATACCATCGGCAAACTGCAAGACTTGCAATGCACCAGGGTAGTCAATTAAGCGACGAATATATTTGGTCACCAGTGCTTCGGGGGCAATGTAGTGATCGATTGGTAAATCATCGTTTTGAAATAGTTTTTCACGGTATTTTAAATATTGCTCAGAACGAATTCGGGCAATTTTTGTAGGGGTTTTAAAAATACTGTAAGCGACTTGGCATGCAACCATGTTTACTTCGTCTGAACTGGTTACCGCTATAATCATATCAGCATCTTCTGCACCAGCACGACGTAATACGTCAGGATGAGCGCTGTGGCCCATCACCCCTTGTAAGTCGTACTTATCTTGGAGTTCACGTAAACGGTTACCATCTATATCAACAACGGTTATTTCGTTTTGCTCACCGACTAAGTTTTCAGCTAGTGTGGCACCAACTTGCCCAGCACCGAGTATGATTATTTTCATTATTTACCAGTGTTATAAGTAGCTATTCAAAGCCATTTTAATTAAAAAATGGCTAATTATCGAAAGTATTTAAGCTAAACTATTTAGACTTTTTCACTAATTTCGCATAATAAAAGCCATCACTTTCGCCAGGCAGTAATTGTAGCCCTGGTGTTGTAATAGTGTCTTTATCATGAAGAGGAATATGCTCTACGTCGTCGTTATTAGCCAAAAACTTAGCAACTTGTTGTTGGTTTTCCTGTGGAAGAACCGAACACGTAGCATATACCAATGTACCACCTGGTTTTAAAAGTGGCCAAATGCTATTGAGTATATCGCCTTGAAGTGCGGCTAAATCTACAATGTCTGATGCGCGACGAAGCCATTTTATATCTGGATGGCGACGAATAACGCCAGTTGCAGAACAAGGTACGTCTAATAAAATACGATCAAACTGTTGATCATCCCACCATGTGTGCGGTTGCGAGGCATCGCCACATTGTAGGTCTGCACCTAAGCCAATACGCGTTAAGTTTTGCTTAACACGTTCAAGGCGAGTTGCATCGCTATCGAGTGCAAGTACGTCTGCATCAGCAAGCTCTAATATGTGACATGTTTTACCGCCAGGTGCTGCACAGGCATCTAAAATAGTGTCGCCATCTTTTGGTTCTAAAAAGCGTGCTGCAAGTTGTGCTGCGGCATCTTGTACTGAACATGCACCTGTATCAAACTCAGGCAATGAAAATACATCACGCGGTTTAACAAGCTTAATCCCATCTATAAAGTCAGGGTTTAAGGTGTGTTCTATATCGTTCGCCGTTAGCATATCGCTGTATTCTTGCGTGCTATATTGTGCTTGATTTACACGTAACCACATAGGTGCTTGTTGTTGGTTTTCTGCAAGTAAGTCTTCCCAGCTATCAGGGTAGGCTTCTTTTACTTGTTTAATAAACCAATTTGGGTGGTTGTATAAACATACCGGAATAAGCTTCGCTTTTTCTTCAAGCTCAACTTGTTGGCGTTGAAAACTACGTAAAATAGCGTTAATAAGCCCTTTTAAACCTAAAGCACGTAGTTGAGCCAGTGCATTCACTGTTTCTGAGATTGCTGCATGTGGCGGTACACGCATGTGTTGTAGCTGATAAATACCTACATACAATAAAAATTGAAATATTCTGCGCTTACCTTTCAGTGGATCTTCCACTAAATGTTGGCAGTAGTTTTCAAGGCTAGGTAAGTAGCGTAAAACGCCATAACAAATTTGTTGCAGTAGCGCTTTGTCTTTTGGTGGCAAGCCTTGGCTAGCAAATGGCAGTTCTTGATTAAGCGAAGCGCCTTTATCAACTACGTTATATAAAGTTTCAGCGGCAAGCGCTCGTACGTTTTGGACATTACTCATTATTTTCGCCTAATACTGTGCCAGGGGTAACCCAGTCACCACGACCATTTAAGAAGTCGTTAATTGCCATTGGTTTTTTACCTTGCGGTTGTAATTGCGTAATACACAAAGCATGTTCACCACACGCTACTACAACGCCATTTTTATCGCTTGATAAAATTTGTCCTGGATTGCCCGATTGCAGCACAACCTGCGCTTGGTAAACCTTTACTGTTTGCTCGCTCATTTGAGTAAAGCACACCGGCCATGGGTTAAAAGAGCGAATGTTTCGCTCAATTTGCAGCGCACTCATAGACCAGTCTATATTTGCTTCCTCTTTAGAAAGCTTTTTAGCATAGTTAGCAAGTTCATCATTTTGAGGTTCTGGTGTGATCTCGCCATTCGCTAGTTTGTTAATGGTTTCAATTAACGCGTCTGGGCCTAGCTCAGCAAGCTTTGTATATAAACTAGCGCTAGTTTCTGTCGTGTTAATAGGACAGCGACTAATATGCAACATATCGCCGGTATCTAAGCCTTCATCCATTTGCATTATTGTTACGCCGGTTTGCTTATCACCCGCCCAAATAGCGCGTTGAATAGGTGCCGCACCGCGCCAGCGCGGTAATATAGAGCCATGCACATTTAAACAACCTAAGCGTGGGGCTTCTAATATCGCTTTAGGTAAAATTAAGCCATATGCTACAACAATCATAATGTCGGCATTTAAGCTTGTTAGTTCTGCTAATGCTTCATCATTTTTTAATGATTGTGGCTGAAAAACAGGGAGGTTGTGCTCAAGCGCTAGCTCTTTTACTTCACTGGCTTTTAGTTTTTTACCTCGACCAGCAGGGCGGTCGGGTTGGCTGTATACACCAACAATTTTATGTTCGCTTTGTATCAGCGCTTGTAAATGACGTGCGGCAAAGTCCGGCGTACCGGCAAATATAATGCGTAATGGTTGAGTCACTGAGTTTTCCTAAGGTGCTTATTACTGTTCTGCAAATTTAGCTTCTTTTTCAAGCTTTTTACGAATACGTTGGCGCTTTAATGGTGATAAGTAATCAATGAACAATTTACCTTGCAGGTGATCTAGTTCATGTTGAATACAAATAGCCAGTAATTCGTCTGCATCTAGTACAAACTCTTCACCGTTTTCGTTAAGTGCGGAGACTGTTACTGTTTCTGCGCGGTCAACTTTTGCATACGAATTAGGCACTGATAAACAGCCTTCTTCGCTAATGGTTGAGCCATCTTTTTTGATGATTTGTGGGTTAATTAATACCAGAGACTCATTTCGCTCTTCTGATACATCAATCACAACAATTCTTTGATGAATGTCTACTTGCGTAGCAGCTAGTCCGATGCCATTTTCATCATACATAGTTTCCAGCATGTCTTTAACAATTTGGCGTACTTGGTCATCAACTTGCACAACTTCTGTTGCTATTGTACGTAAACGCTCATCCGGAAATCTTAAAACTTCTAACCTAGCCATAGTTACCTTTTTCACTTGTGCTTAATTTAGGGTATTGTATGCTCTTATTTTAGCCATTCACGTTCACCTTTAACAGGTTTTGGTCAATAATAATGAAAAAACAATATGAGGAAGCTCAATGAAATCTCCGTTAGTCGCAGCCATGTTTGCATTAAGTGCTGCTTTTCCTGCAATTGCTGATGTGCTCGAAATAAAAAAAGATGCACCAAAACAGTATGTTGTAAAAAAAGGAGACACGCTTTGGGGAATTTCTGATATTTATTTGAGCGATTCATGGCTATGGCCAAAGTTATGGGAAATGAATTCTCATATTAGTAACCCTCACCTAATTTATCCTGGGGATGCACTTACTTTAGTTTATGATGCAGGTGGAACACCTCGCTTAGTGTTAAATAAAGCTTACAAAAAGCTTTCGCCAAAAGGTTATATTACTGCTAAAGGTAAAGATGCAGTGACGACTTTGCCGTTAGAATTAATTAAACCTTATCTAACTTATGAGCAGGCGCTTAATAACGAAGAAATAGATGGGAAACCCTATGTATTAGGTGCCAACCAAAACACGAAGACTCAAACTCTCGATCACATTTTATATGTTAATGGCGATTTAAAGCTTAATCAGGCTTATGCTATTTACCACAAAGGTGAGGCTTACACCGATCCAGATACAAATGAAATATTAGCTAACCGAGCAAGTTATGCCGGCATGGCTCGTGTATTTAGACGGGGCGATATTAGTAATGGCATTCCTTCATCAGTGAGGGTTGAATCGGTTAAGCGAGAAATTAAACAAGGTGATTTTTTATTACCTGCTATGCAGGGACAAACGTTACCCGCATATTTTAATATGCATAGACCTAAACAGCCTTTAGAGGGAAAAGTGATAGCCTCTGCTAATCATGTTAGAGAATTCAGCACAATGGATATTGTGGTGCTAAACTTAGGGGCAGAACAACAAATTGAACCAGGTCATGTGTTAGATATTGAGCGCCAATCGCCTGGTGTAATTGATGGGCAACGAGGCCCTCGTTACCCAGAGGATTCAAGTAAGTTAGAAAGGCTTATATCAAGTACGAGTGAGCTTTTAGGGTTAGAGCCAGACGAAAATAGCACTGTGTGGTCTATGCCAAAAGAAAAAGTTGGCGAGTTAATAGTATTTAAAGTGTATGACAAAGTTAGCTATGCATTAATTACTAAAAACCAGCACCCAATTCGCGTTGGAGATTTTGCAGTTATTCATTAAGAAGTAGCGAGTCGGTGCTCTAGGAGAGAGCATGGATCAGTCATCTGGCAAGCTAGCCCACTGGCTTGCCTTTTATATGTGTAAAGGGTTAGGTATAAAAACTCTTTTAGCATTATCTACAAATCATTCCCTTGAGTCGTTATTCGACTTATCTCATGATCAGCTTTTGCAGCTTGGATTAACTAATAATCAAGCTAGTAACTTACTTAATACTAATTGGCAGCAAGTAAGTCATTATGAGCAATTAATTGCACAGCATCATATCATTGCAGTGTGTATTTTTGACGCGCTTTATCCTGAAGATCTCCGGCAGATAGCAAGTGCTCCTTTATTACTCTTTTGTAGGGGGGATGTCTCGTTATTATCTACTCCACAAATTGCAATTGTAGGGAGTCGTAATGCCACACCTACCGGGCTTGAAATAGCATCAGAGTTTGCATACGAGTTAACTCTAGCGGGTATTACGGTTACTTCAGGTATGGCCAGAGGTATAGATGGCGCTGCACATAAAGGCTCGCTTGCAGGTACTGGTAAAACCATCGCAGTGCTCGGTACTGGAGTTGATATTTACTATCCTAAGCGTCATAAACTATTAACAGACCAAGTTTTAGAAAGCGGCCTATTGGTGAGTGAATTTTTACCAGGCACAGCAGCTCATGCACATAATTTTCCACGTCGTAATCGTATTATATCTGGGCTCGCGTTAGGTGTGCTTATTGTTGAGGCTGAAATTAAAAGCGGTTCACTAATAACAGTTCGTTATGCGTTAGAGCAAAATAAGGAGGTGTTTGCTGTACCTGGATCAATTAAGAATCCGTTAGCGCAGGCTAGCCACTTTTTAATAAAGCAAGGTGCTAAATTGGTAGAAAATGTAACCGATATTCTTGATGAAGTGAGTTTCACTTATCAAGAAGATATATATACTAAAGAGCAGTCTATTCAAGTTTATTCTCAATGCGAAGTTTTAAATAGTATAGGGTTTGAAGTAACTAGCGTAGACGATATTGTGCGTCGTGCGCAGTGGCCAATAGATAAAGTACTCGCTAGGTTGCTCGACTTAGAGTTAGACGATCAGATAGAGCGAGTGTTAGACGGTTATATTAAGTTAAGCGCAGGGAAGTAATATGTTTGATATTCTTATGTATCTTTTTGAAAATTACATTCATAGTGAAGCGGATATTTTTGCAGAGCAAAATGAGCTAACCGATGAGTTATTACGTGCGGGCTTTAATAAGCCAGAAATATTCAAAGCGCTCGACTGGCTAGAGCAATTAGCCGATTTACAACACAACGATGAATCTCCCTATCTTATAGCGAATCCTCAACACGCAATGCGTATATTTACTGAAAGCGAATGCCAAAGGCTGAGTGTTGAATGCCGCAGTTTTTTAATGTTCATTGAGCAAATAGGGGTTATTAATAGTGTGACTCGCGAAATGGTAATGGATCGCTTAGCCGCACTTGATAAATTAAACATAAGTTTAGAGGACTTAAAATGGATTGTGCTTATGGTGTTATTTAATGTCCCCGGTTCAGAAAAGGCATATGAACAAATGGAGGATTTAATTTTTGATGAACCCAGCGAGCTTCTTCATTAATAATTACCTTTAGTAAATTACTCAGGTTACTTAAACGGATAAGCACACCATTACTTGTATCTTTAAGTGGTTTGGGTATATTAGGCGAAAATTCACTAACCCTTTAGGATCACCATGAGTAAAATCGACCATTCGCTTTTCTCGGCGAACAAACACGCCCTCGAAAAAGAATACGAGATATGCCCGCAGTGTGGTTCAGAATTAGTGATCCGCAATAGTAAGTCTGGCCCATTCTTAGGTTGCGCAAGTTACCCTAAATGCGACTTTATTAGACCGCTGGCACATCACGACAGTAACGAAATAAAAATTCTTGAAGATTCAGCATGCCCTGAATGCAGTAAACCGCTGGTGGTTAAAAATGGTCGTTACGGGATGTTTATTGGATGCACTGGGTATCCGCAGTGCCACTACATTGCTAACGAAAACGAAGAAAAACAAAATGAAGAAGTGTTACCAAGTTGCCCTAAATGCAAAAAAGGTCACTTAGTCGCGCGTAGTAATAAGTTTGGTAAAGTGTTTTATTCTTGTGATTGCTACCCAAGCTGTAAATACACGCTTAATAATAAACCGGTTGAACACTCGTGTCCTGAATGCAACTGGCCAATCGTCATAGAAAGAAATATGGCAAATGGTACACTATTGCAATGCCCACAAAAAAGTTGCATGCATAAGCTTGCCTCAACTGAATAACGTTTAATTATTTCTGGAGACTATTTTGTCAGACGTTTCAAATACGCCCACTGCAATAACATGCTTAACGCAAGGCGAAGTTATTTTATACCCAACCGAAGCTGTATATGGTTTAGGTTGCGATCCAGATAATCAACAAGCCGTTGAAGCACTATTAGCAATTAAGCAGCGACCAGTCGAAAAAGGCCTTATTTTAATTGCTGATAACTATGGGCAATTATTAAAATACGTAGATGACGCAAAAATACCGATGGATAAACGCGCTGATATTTTTTCGAGTTGGCCTGCTGCAATTACGTGGGTTATGCCTGCTTCTAAAAACACACCAAAATGGTTAACAGGGCAGTTTGATACTATCGCAGTAAGAGTAACAAACCATCCAACAGTAAAACGTTTGTGCCAAGAGTTTGGCAAACCGCTGGTATCAACCAGTGCAAACTTAACAGGTCAAGAAACGGTCACTAGTATTGAGCAAGCTAAAACGCAATTTGCAGAGCAAGTTGGTTTTTATGTTGACGAGCCGTTAGGTGGTAATACTCAACCAAGCACAATTAAAGATGCCATGACTGGAAAAATATTTAGAGGTTAATATGCACAGCGAATTATTAGATCAAGTAAAAGCATACTTTATGGCTTTGCAAGACACTATTTGCCAAGGTTTAGAAGCAGCAGATGGCAGTGCCAAATTTATAGAAGATAATTGGCAACGAACAGAAGGCGGTGGTGGCCGTACACGTGTAACCACAAATGGCACAGTAATAGAGCAAGGTGGAGTTAACTACTCACACGTATTTGGTGCTTCAATGCCAGGCTCTGCAACAGCGCATAGACCTGAGCTTGCAGGGCGCAGCTTTCATGCATGCGGTGTGTCGTTAGTTATTCATCCAAAAAACCCACATGTGCCAACCAGCCATGCCAACGTACGTTTTTTTATAGCCGAAAAAGCAGGCGAAGAGCCAATATGGTGGTTTGGTGGTGGGTTTGACCTCACTCCTTTTTACCCCGTATTAGAAGATGTACAACATTGGCATCAAGTTGCTCACGATCTGTGTGCGCCATTTGGCGGTGAAGTTTATCCAAAATACAAAACATGGTGCGACGAGTATTTTTATTTAAAACACAGAGATGAAACACGAGGCGTAGGTGGTTTGTTTTTTGACGATTTAAACGAACTAGGCTTTGAAAAGAGTTTTGCGTTTATGCAATCTGTGGGTAATGGCTTTTTAGATGCCTATTTACCTATTATTGAGCGTCGTAAAAATGATGAGTACACAGCGCAACAACGTGATTTTCAACTTTACCGTCGCGGACGCTATGTAGAATTTAACCTAGTATGGGACCGAGGCACGTTATTTGGCTTACAAAGTGGTGGACGTACAGAATCTATATTAATGTCTATGCCACCACTGGCACGCTGGGAATATAATTTCAAACCAGAGCAAGGTAGTCCAGAAGCTAATTTATATCAGTACTACTTACGACCACAAGAGTGGCTAAGCAGTGAGCCTGTACAATTGATTGCTCGAGACTGGCAATTGTAATAACAAGGCGCTAATCTACTGGCCTATTGCAAGTAAATTCAACGCAGTTAGCGCTGCAAATAGCTGCTCGAGATAGATTTATTATCCAGAGTTCAGGTTATTTAGCGCCTTGTTTTTTAAGTTAATTTAAAACGCCTGACTTGCTCATCTAGCGAACGGGCAAGTGATAATAGTTCTTCACTTACTTTTTGATTATCGTTGGCATCCACTAATGATCGCTCCGCATTATCGCTAATGGCTACCACACTTTGGTTTATTTCTTCCGCAGCTAAGCTTTGTTGTTCTGTTGCATCCGCTATTTGCACATTAAGCTGATTGATTTCACTCATTTGAGAGGAAATATCTTTTAAAGCTTGTGCGACTTTTTTTACTTGTTGCGCTCTATCGTCTGCTTCTTCACATGAGTTACTCATCATTGTTACTGTGTGCGACGCTTCCGATTGCAGTTTGTCAATTGTGCGTTTAATTTCGTCAGTAGAATCATGGGTACGTGTTGCTAAAGTGCGTACTTCATCGGCGACAACGGCAAAACCTCGACCTGTTTCTCCCGCTCGAGCCGCTTCTATTGCGGCATTAAGTGCAAGTAGATTTGTTTGTTCGGCAATGCTACTGATCACTTCAAGTATTTTTCCTACTTCTAAAGTTTGTGCCTGCAGCTGGCTTACTTGTTGGGCTGCGCTGCGAACATCATCTGCAAGTTGATTTATGCTTATCTCAGTATGCTCAGCAACACGCAAACTTTGTTGTGCTAGCAGATTACTACTTTCTGACTTTTCGGAAGCAAAGTGAGTGGTATTTTTAACTTCGTTAGAAGAGCTTTCAAGCTCATTAATTGCAGCGGCAACAGAGTCTGTCCCTTGCTTTTGACTCAAAATTGCTTGTTCAGTCGCATCGGCTGATGCATAGATGGCTTCGGCAGAATGAATGAGCACTTTTGAAGAGTGTGAAACTTGCGCAATATTTTCTTTAAAGGTGGATATCATCTGGTTAAAGCTATTTGCTAAAGAGCTTAACTCATCGTTATTGTTATCCTCAATTTTGAGACTTAAATCATTATTGCTGGTGGCGAGATGCATCATGCGATCAATGTTATTAAGACGTTTAATAAATATTCTTCTAAAAAGTAAACCCAGCAACAAAAAAGCAGTGATAAAGAGTGTTGATAGCAGGGCTGTATTAATAAGTGTATTACGAGTTACAGCTGTTTCAATATCTGCGAGGGAATAACTGATTTTTACTACACCTAATACATCACCTTCTTGTGCTTGATGGCAGCCAAGACAGTTAGTCCCTTTATGATCACTACTTGCAAGCATCGGCTTTAAGTATGTCATATAGCGAGTACCTTGTTGCTGTTCGATAAAAAGATCTTCTTTGCCTTCAAGCGCTGCAATTTCTGCATCATTACTCGGGGTTTGGTTAGCAGCGCCTAATCCATAGAGCTTGTTTACAATAGGGCTGCGGATTATATGTGCGTCTTCAATGTTGGGATGGTTACGTAATTTACTGCTTAGTATTTCACGATTCGCCATTGTGCCAGTCAACATCATGGTGTTGATGGAATCAAAGTAGTTATCAGCAAGTAACTTAATATTGCTAGCGATTGTTTCCTGAGCAAGTGTGTGCTGTTGATTAGAACTGCTGATCAGGCTTGCACAAAGTACCAGCACACCCGTCAGTGCTAGCAGTGCATAAATTTTATGTTGAATTAATTTCACGTGCGTAATGCTCTCCCAAACAAGATAGCGTTATTATCTGTATTTGGAAGAATGAGGCATTGATATAGCGCAAACTTAAAAGATTAAAGTAACTGTTGTTCAGTTTTAATGTTGATTAATCATATGACTTGCTAATTGACCAAACGATTGCTTCAAGCCTTCTCGTAATAAAGGATTATCTATTTCAATATCAAGTGCTTTATTCATGCAATGCATCCATTGATCACGCAGGTCTTGATCAACAGGGAATGGCATGTGGCGTTTACGAAGCATTGGATGGCCATGTTTTTCAACAAATAAGTCTGGTCCACCTAACCAACCCGATAAAAATTCAAAAAACACTTGGCGAATTCGATCTAATGGCAGAGGATGCATATTATATAATGGTTTAGCGTATTCATCGGTCTCCATTATGTCGTAGAATCTATTAGAAATAGCACGAGCTCCTGTCTCTCCACCTATTATTTCGTAAGGTGTTTTTTCTGGCGTAGGTGCTTGTGTTACTGATACCGATTTAGATTTTGAAAAAAGTCGTTTAATCATATTATTTATCATCGTTAATAGGCAGTATATAGCTGCAAAGAGGTTGCTTTAAAATGGACAAATATGCGGTTTTTGGAAATCCAATTAAACATTCAAAATCCCCCGCGATACATAAACAATTTGCAGCCTCATTGGGTGAACAAATCGACTACCGCGCAATTTTAGCACCTATCGATAGTTTTGAAAAAACAGTATTGTCTTTTTTTGATCAAGGTGGCAAAGGGGCAAATGTGACCATGCCGTTTAAAGAGCAAGCCTATGCAATAGCAAGTGAGCTTACGCCATTAGCTAAAATAGTCGGGGCCGTTAATACGCTAAAAAAACGAGATGATGGCACATTATTAGGTGATAACACCGATGGTGTTGGTTTTATAAATGATTTACTCGCTAATAAAGTAGCCATTACTAATAAGCGAATTTTAATTATTGGTGCGGGTGGGGCTGCCCGAGGTGTTATTTTACCTTTACTAGAGCATAACCCTCAGGAAATAATAATCGTTAATCGCACCGCACAAAAAGCAAAAGAACTCGCAGAGCTGTTTGCTCAATACGGGTCTGTATCAGCCTTCGGTTTTAATGATTTACCAGTAAGCAATTACTCACTAATTATAAACTCTACGTCTAGCAGTATGAATAATGAGTTGCCAGCACTCGATGAAAAACACATAACTAACTGTGAAGTCGCTTATGACATGTTTTATTCACTACAAAATACCATTTTTATGAATTGGGTTGCGCAGCACAACATTAACGCTAAGCTTTTAGATGGCAGCGGTATGTTAGTGGGTCAGGCTGCTCAAGCATATTATGTGTGGCGTAATAAAATGCCAAAAATACTCCCCGTAGTTGATGCGCTTAAACAAGGAACGCTTAAATGAATCAGGCAATACAATTTATAGATAGGCTAGAGTTTAGAGAGCCCGATCATCAGTTAGTCTTTTTTGCACAAGTCAGTGGCATGCTGGTGGAGTGTGTAATAGCAGTAAATACACTTAAATTAACAGATGAAAGCCATGCAACAGAGTATTTTGAACAATACCGTTTTGATTACGAAGAACGTGCCGAGCAACTCATCGAAGAAGAGAGCTATAACTCGGCAGGTCAAATAGATGTCAGTTTATTGAGCTTCAGCTAAATACTCATCTTTAAGTAAAACGTAGTTATTGGCGGATACTTTTAAAAAGGCAAGTTCTTGTTCTGTAAGAGGGCGGGCTTGTTTAGCTGGACTTCCTACATATAAGTATCCCGACTCTAAACGTTTATTTGGTGGCACTAACGAGCCGCCACCAATAATAACATCGTCTTCAACAACCACGTTATCCATAATAATAGCGCCCATACCGACTAAAATGCGGTTTCCTAATACACAGCCATGCAACATCACTTTGTGACCCACAGTCACATCATCACCAATAATCAAAGGGTAGCCATCAGGGTTGCTTTTAGTTGCACGGGATAAATGTAATACACTGCCATCTTGTATATTGGTACGATCACCAATGCGTATATAGTTAACATCACCTCGTGCTGCGACCAATGGCCACACACTACAGTCAATGCCTAATGTAATATCACCGACTAGTATTGATGACTCATCAACATAAACAGACGCATTAAACGAAGGTGTTACACCTTTATAAGAACGGATTGCCATATTTGCACCTTTAAATAATAGTTTTTGTATTAATGAGTGTAACAGTAGCGCTAATTTAAGTACCGCTAAAGCATAATTTGATTATAAAACTATCAGTTTCGGGTGCTTTAGGTTAGTAACTGACCGAACAGCACTTTATTTACAGTTTTCTTAAAAAAGTGCTTGCGTAAAAATCTGTTCTCCCTATAATGCGACCCCACTGAGACGGGAAACGCCGAAGCATAGCAAGGCAGCAACGATTCAGAGAGTTACATAAAACTTCGGTTTTAAATCTTACAAAAGAAAGTTTAAAACTAAGTGTTGACTCGAAAAATAAAGGGTGTATTATTCGCATCCCTTGAGGCGCTAAAGCGACTCAAAACGTTCTTTAACAATATAAAGCAATCATCTGTGTGGGCACTCGTACAGAT
>NZ_AQGU01000019.1 GCF_014905615.1 Pseudoalteromonas aliena SW19 | reverse complement strand
TGTTAGAACTCAATCTGTACGAGTGCCCACACAGATGATTGCTTTATATTGTTAAAGAACGTTTTGATTCGCTTTAGCGCCTCAAGGGATGCGAATAATACACCCTTTATTTTTCGAGTCAACACTTAGTTTTAAACTTTTTTTGTAAGATTTAAAACCGAAGTTTTATGTAACTCTCTGAATCGTTGCTGCCTTGCTATGCTTCGGCGTTTCCCGTCTCAGTGGGGTCGCATTATAGGGAGATCCGAAAACAGATCAACCCTTTTTTAAGATCTTTTTACTGTTCGAACAAAAATAGAACAAAACACCATAAAACCATACAAAAACACAGCTAAGATGATGCTTTTTTACACTGTTTTTTATTATTTAACACAAATACCATTGCTATGTTTGATTAAGACGTTAAGATAGCAAGTTCACAATGTTAAATTAATGTTTATTTCCTGTTTATTGGTAGATCTAAAATGAAATTACCCGATCAAAAGTCTTTTATATTTTCTGTTATCCTTGCCGTAGTTGGTTTTGTTGTCGTTAAATTTGTTTTTGGCAGCTTAGCCTTAGACCCTGCACTATTATTTGGTGCTGGTTTATTAATAGGTGGAATTGTTATCGCAGCAATGTCATCTGAAGGCGCTGAAGAAGTTGAAGTGAAAACTAAGACTCTTTATGTTGGTAACCTCCCTTATCGCGCAAACGAAGGTGTTGTTCGTGCATTATTTGAAGAACAAGGCAAAGTATTTAATGTCCGCTTATTAAAGGACAAAAATACTGGCAAACGTCGTGGCTTTGGTTTTGTTGAAATGGCGCAAGCCGATGCTGACAATGCTATAACAAAGTTAAATGATAGTGAGTTCCAACAACGTACTTTAAAAGTTCGTGAAGCAAAGCAAAAACAAGATGAGGATGCTAATTCAATACGTCCTGAACTTGATCAATCAGTGTAACCAGCTTTACTACTAGCTTAGTACTAAAAATATCAGCCGTTGCATAATATTGCAGCGGCTTTTTTGTATGCGAAGCTTTTTTATTCAACCCACAGTAACTACTAAGTAAATCACTAACACGATTGGCTATTGCAGCTCCAGAATCAAGCAACTGTACTTTTGAATTAAAATACGCGTTTATTGGTTTAGCTAAAATAGGAAAATGTGTACACCCTAGCACCAACACATCAACTTCTTTATTGATCTCTAAACTATCCAGCTCTTTATAAAGCTCATCTGTATCTAGTTGTTGAGTAAAAAAGTACTGCTCTGCCAGCGACACCAACTTAACACTACTATATAAGTTCACCGTTATATGCCTGGCATGTTCTTGAATTAGTTTAGCCGTATATGAACTTGATACAGTTGTAGGCGTGGCAAGAAGCCCGATATGTTTTGATTGACTTAATTGAGCCGCCGGCTTTATTGCAGGTACAACGCCTACAATTGGAATATCAGTAATTTGACGTACCGCACTCAACGCTGACGTGGATGCGGTATTGCAGGCTATAACAATTAAATCGACGTCGAGGGCTTCTTGTTTGATGAAATGTACAAGAGCGCATAAACGATTGATGATAGTTTGTTGTGATTGAGCACCATATGGCAGTAAAGCATTATCCATAAAATAACTGTATTGAGCATGAGGTATGCTCTGCTGAATATGCTCAAGTACCGTAGTGCCACCAATACCTGAATCAAAAACCATAATGTGCACTGACAAACCACTGTTCCTACTGTAAATTAAGAATAGCAGTTTGACATGTCACTTTTGTAAAGGAAAGCAGTTTAACTTTGCGGTGATTCTAGATTAGCCAGCTCATCTGCCGCAGTATTTAGCTGATCCAGGTTTTCAAACATTGCTTTGGTATAATCAACTAATTTATCAATCTCGCTTTGATCTTGATTTAACCATTCCATAATACCCGATAATTGGCTTTGCAGACCCAGGTCGGCTGCTTTTGTATAAACTTCTTTTAAATCGTCATTAAAAGGGGCTATTTTTTCCGAGACCGCCTTCTCTGGTATTGGTCTGTATTCTTCGTAGCTTTTTATCGTTGCAACCGTTTTGGTTTGTCTTAAATCCATTGAGAAAGCGACTAACTGTTCGTTATCTAAACTCAACGCTTGCGCTTCTTCAAATGCTTTGTCTAAATCGCCACTAAAAAAAGTTTTACTCACTCCTTGTATGTCTTCCATTAGTTCATTAATCGCTTTTTGTTCATCTTCATTTAAATCACCATTAACCGACATAGAAAATGATAACTCTCGAGACTGCGATGATTCACTTATATACCCTTCACTATTTCCCTGCTTTTGATAACTGCTCGCTGACTGTGACTCAAAAGAGTCGGAGAAGCTAATACTAACTTCATCACCTTCTGCAGTAGTAAATTTGTATTCAGCGTTATTGCTTAAACTAGCGTATTGAGCCTGACTAATACTCACACTCGCCGGTTGTGGGTTAAACAAATCATCTTCAAGCTTATTAAGACCATTAAAGATACCTTCTTTGGACTTATTAATGCCTTCTTCAATATCGGTATTAAATACACCGGTACCTTTTAATTCATCAATTGCATCATCAATCCCCATTTGCACACCTTTGCGGGCTTCACCAAGTATGCCTTTGAGCTTGTCATCATCAGCACCATTAGCCTTCGCATTTTTGAGTGTACCTGTCACAAAATCGAGTACATTTTTAACTACCTCGCCAAAATCAAATAATGACTTATCTGCTTTTTTCTCAGCAACAGGTAAGCCAAGTTGCTCAGCCATCTTATCGCCCAACACTTTTGCAGCAAGTTCTTTCCCGCTTTGTTGATAACTATCTTGAGGAGACTTAATTGTTGGCTGTGGTATCGTTACTTTATTATTGAATTTATTGATATTGTTATTTGGCATAAAGCCAAAATTATTGATTTTCATAATTCGTCTCCTAAGCGTGAGTAATTTATTATCGGCTATAACGTATAAAACTAAAGGGGAACGCACAAAAAAACAGCATTAATTCTAGTCAAAACTAGACAAATACGCCTCGCCCCCTACAATAGCGCCGATAAACAGATCTCAGAGATAAGGTAGTAACGTTAATGGCAGTTATTAAAATCGATACCACACAATACGATGCACAATTAAGCGAGAAAGAGCAGCGAATACGTGCACAGTTCCAACGTTTTGGTGTAGAACAATTAGAAGTATTTAGTTCAGAGCCAACTAACTACCGTCAACGTGCTGAATTTAGAGTATGGCATGATGGCGACGATCTGTTTCATATAATGTTTGATCAACAAACAAAAGACAAAATCCGTGTTGATACGTTTGATCCAGCAGCACCTTTAGTAGGTGAAATAATGCAGGTGATGATTGAAAACCTTAAGCCTTGCGAAATATTACGTCGTAAGTTATTTCAAATAGATTACCTATCAACGCTAAGTGGTGAAATTTTAGTAAGTTTGCTTTATCACAAGCCACTAGATGATGAATGGTTAAATGAAATTAAAGCGCTTAAAGAAAAACTGAGCAGTAAATACAAAATTGACTTCATTGGCCGTGCTCGCAAACAAAAAGAAGTGCTGGGTGATGACTTTGTAACTGAACGCTTAACAGTTAATGGTCGCGAGCTTATTTACCAACAAGTAGAAAACAGTTTCACTCAGCCTAATGCTAAAGTAAATATTAGTATGCTGGAGTGGGCACAAAATTTATGTAAACCACTTAAAAATGATTTATTAGAGCTTTACTGTGGCAACGGTAACTTTTCAATTGCGTTAGCTGGTTCGTTTAATAAAGTGTTGGCAACAGAGATATCAAAATCATCTGTACACTCTGCTCAATACAATATTGCTAAAAACAACGTAGAGAACTTAGATATTATTCGTATGTCGAGTGAAGAATTCACCCAAGCTATGAACGGTGAGCGTACTTTCTCTCGTTTAGACGGTATTGACCTTAAAAGCTATGACTGCCAAACCATATTAGTTGATCCACCGCGCGCGGGCATGGATGAATTAACCTGTGACTTAGTGGCTAACTACGAAAGCATAATTTATATATCGTGTAATCCTGAAACCCTTGAGCGTGACCTTGATCTCTTAACACGTACGCACAACGTTAAGCGCTTTGCTATATTTGATCAGTTCCCATATACACATCACATTGAGTCTGGTGTTTTTTTACAACGCAAATAACCAGCCAGAATTAAAGTGCCAGTACTTTTATAAGTGCTGGTATTTGCTCTTCACTAAATACTTGAATACCATTTTTTATTAATAATGCAGCAGTTAAACCCAGTCCTTCGATTTTTACTCCGCGATGCTTTCCATCATATATTGTATTTCGTCCGCAAGAAGGGCTCGATTCTTTAAGTAGGGCAAAACGAACTTGATTCTTTTTACACAGTTCTAACGCTATATTAGCTCCAGTTTGAAACTGTTCTGTTACATTTTCTCCTAAATTAGTAACTACTCTCCCCTGAATTATTTCAGCAGGGGATATAGGGCGTGTTGACCTTTCGTGATTGATTTTGCAGCAGACTGTTTGGTATTTAGGCAAGGCAGAGCCTATGTAGTGTGGTTATTCCCCATAAATAGGCGATAACGCAGCATAAATGCCAAACATGCGCTGCCCGAAGGGTTCCTTCTAGGGACAATCAACTCTTTGTTGCTCGGCTTTTACTTAGCCCACTAGGTTACAAACCTCGCGCCGCGATTAAATCGCCCCTAGATTGAACAAATTTCAATCTACAAAGTTCAACACGCCACAGGTATAGGAAGTCCACCAGCGACCTCAGGACAAAACACTATTAATCTATTTTGTTTTTGCCACAAATTAAGCTGTGGATGCAAAATTGCGTGCCCCCTACCATCGTAGCGAACAGGCTGTCCTAGCAAGCAACTCGATACTAATATCTTTTCCATCACGATATCCTTATAAAGCAAAAAAGCTCCATTAAGGAGCTTTTTTTGATTTAGCTAAACTTATTTATTTGCTAAATAGTTAATCAGTTTACTGATATCTTCTGGCTTAGTTATACCCGACTCTTTACCGAGGTTTAACTTATATTTACCATTGACAATAAAAGTAGGTACACCACGAAGTGCGCCTTTTTCTTTAAAGTAGTCTTGATCGCGTTTCATTTTAGAGCTTAGCGTACGTACCGAAAAACTTTTAAACAACTTGTCAAACTTACCGCCATCAACGCCTTGCGCTACAAAGATATCTTTTACATCTGCAAGCTCATTAAACTTAGCGCGCTTGGTATGAATGTGATTAAAAATAGCAGAGATAATTTTATCTTTTTGCGGAAGTACTTCTGCTGTTGCAAGCGCTTGGCTCATCATTTGTTGATTTTCTGGATCGCGAACCCCCACAAAATCTACATGACTCTTTTTAAACTTAACGTTTTTATCAAGTGACGGTTTAAATTCTGAAATGAGTCCTTCCATGTTATTACATGCCGGACAGTAGAATGAAAAGAACTCTTTAATTTCTGGCTTTTTAGTTGCGCGCTCAGATACAACATCGTAATGCACGCCTTCTTCATAAGTTGCTGCAAAACTTGTCCCTGCCATAGGCAGTAATAGTGCAAGCAAGCCTACTTTAACTAATTTGATCATTATTTTTATTCTCCAAAAATTTATAATGCTAGTAAAAATTTAACTAACTCATCAAGCTCTGTTTGGCTTTTAATAGTATTTATATTTATCTTATATTTATCATTAACAATAAAGGTAGGAACTCCGGTGAGCGCACCTAACGCTGAATATTTATTTTGCTTATCTTGCAGTGCGCGTTCAGCAGAAATAATTGGCATGCTAGCAATATCACTATCAAACGTGTTGCTATCAATACCATTAATTTCTAGGAGTTTTTTAACATCTTTTATTTCTGTTAGCGGTGCACCTTGAATATGAATACTCTTAAATATTTGTTCAGCAATATTGTGTGCTTGACCATGCTTTTTAGCAATTAAATAAGCAAAGCTTAAATTTGATTGTGTTTGCGGTGACACACCGCCTAAGAAATTAACGTGATTTTTAATAAACACGACACCGTCTGGTAAGTTTTTTTCGATAGCTTTAGCAACAGGTTCAAACTTAAAGCAGTGGCCGCAATAGAATGAGAAAAACTCGGTTACTTGTGCAGTTGAACTTTTTTCTACATCAATAACTGTATATTGGTTATCAATTTCAAACTGTGCAGCAAAAGCTGCAAAGGGTAAACAAAGAAGCAATAAGCTAAGTTTTATTTTTTTAAGCATGTGTGTCTCATTGTAATAGTCTTTAAAGAAAATGTTATGGCAATAACTTTAACGGCTCTTCTTGTAATGCAGAAAGCTGCTCCTTGAGAGCTAAAATTTGTTGCTCCCAATATTTGTCATCTGCAAACCATGAAAAGTTCCGTACAAAAGCCGGATCACTCCATCTATTTGCGACCCAACCCATATAATGAATAATACGCATTGCTCGCAAAGGTTCAATCAATTTGAGTTGAGTGTGATCAAAATCACAAAACTCTTCATATGCGCCCACTAGGGTATCTAACTGTAACAGCTGTGTCATTCTGTCGCCACTGAGCATCATCCATAAATCTTGAATTGCAGGCCCTTGGCGGCTGTCGTCTAAATCAACAAACATAAGTGCGTCTCCTGCCCACAAAATATTGCCTGCGTGACAGTCCCCATGTAGACGTATCGTTTCTACCTCTTTGTATTGCGCTTGAGCTTTTTCTATTACTAAATCTAAAATAGTATAAAAAGCTGTTTTTAAACCAAGAGGGACTAAGTTACTTTTTTGTAGATGAACTTTAGCTGTATGCAAGTATTCTTCGCATGTCACTGTTGGCCGGTGCGTAAATGCTTTTGTTTTAGCAATTTGATGCATACGTCCAATTAAACGCCCTAACACATCAAGTTGATCTAAGTTATCAACTTCAAATAAGCGCCCGCCTACGCTAGGAAATAGCGTAAACCAATATCCTTGGTGTTCGAACAAGCTTGCTCCGTTATGCACTATTGGGGCAACAACTGGCACTTCGGCCTCTGCTAGCTCAAATGCAAAATCGTGCTCTTCCTGAATTTGCTCTTTGCTCCAGCGCTCGGGGCGGTAAAACTTAACGACGTAGCGTTTCCCGCCTTCAGCGACAAATTGGTAAACTCTATTTTCGTAGCTATTTAAAGCAAGTAAACCAGACTCGGCATAAATACCGACGCTTTCGATAGCATCAAGAATAAGGTCAGGGGTTAAGTCAACAAAACTAAATTTACTCATATGCCTCTTATACAAAATAAAAGCGGGTTGCCCCGCTTTTGTTAATTTATTATCGCGCTTTGAAAAAGTTACTTGGCTGCAATATTTCGTTATCTGGTTCGTTAATTGGTGAAAGCACAAAGTTAAACTCTGTCATAGGTGCTTTTAAGTCATATGGATCCATTACTAATGATAAAGGCACATTGTGTGATTGCCCTGCTTGCACAGTGAATGACTGTTTTCCTATGTATTTAAAGTTATCTAAACCTTGTACTTTAATATTAAAAGTTTGCTCGTACTGCGCTTTATTAATGACCTTTAATGTATAGGTGTTTTCTACTAAACCATCAAAATCGACACGGTATAATTGGTTACGATCGCGAATAATATCAAAGTCCATTGTTTTACGCAGTGCGATGTTAGCCACGAGTGCGCTGGTTAATATTACTAAGATGACCGTGTAACCTATTATTTTAGCTCGCAAAGGATTTGTTTTATTTTCAGGTGTTTCGAGGTTTCGCTCTGTTGTATATGAAATAAGCCCACGCGGGTATTCCATTTTATCCATTACACCATCGCACGCATCTATACAGGCACCACAGTTTATACACTCGGCTTGTAGCCCATTTCTAATATCAATACCTGTTGGGCATACTTGAACACACAAATTACAGTCTATACAGTCACCCATTTCTAAATCTTGATGAGCGACTTTACGAGAACGAGGACCGCGACTTTCACCACGGTTTTCATCATAAGTTACCGTGTACGTGTCTTTGTCGAACATAGCCGACTGAAAGCGAGAATACGGACAAATGTGTAAGCACATAATTTCACGCATCCAACCTGCATTGCCATAGGTACATACTGCAAAGAAGATCACACTAACAAGCGCATATCCCCCTAGATTGAAAGTGACAAAATCAGGAAGCAACTCCCGAATAGGTGTAAAATAACCCACAAAAGAAATAGCGGTATATAACGAAAATAATATCCAACTAGTATGTTTAGCGGTTTTTCGCCAAAACTTATCAAAGTTCATTGGCCGCTCATCGAGCTTTTTACGCTGATTAGCTTTACCTTCACACTTTTCTTCAAACCAAATAAATATAAAAGTCCACACCGTTTGCGGGCAGGTGTAACCACACCATACTCGGCCGTAAAAAGTAGTGACCAAAAACAACGCAAAGGCCGCCAACATAAAAATAAAGGCTAAAATAGTAAAATCTTGAGGCCATAGTGTTAAGCCAAAAATATTGTATTTTTGACCCATCAAATCAAACAATACGGCCTGTTGACCGTTAAAGTTAATCCAAGGGAGCAACATAAATGCAAGTAACCCTAAAAAACCGATGCGTTGCCTAAGTAACTGATGGAGGCCTTTTACAGCACGCACATAAATGCGGTTTCGGGGGTTGAATCTGTCGTCTTGGTGGCTTAAATCCGGTTTTTGGATTTTAACCTCTACAGGGATGTTCTTTACTTTAATTTGTTTGTCCATCGAAGTTCCTCAACGCCGCTTGGAAAGAAAAGTTCAGCAATATTCAAATACTCTAATATTATAAGGTCTAACAATTTATTTGCTAACTATGCTCAGTTTAATAAATCGACACTTGAATACTTTCAGATATTTCAGAAATATCTGACTGCTGCTAGCCATTATACCAATATTGATTAGAATTACTGGCATTGATTGCTAATAATTTATTCACCCTCGCCACTTGCTTTTAAAACACATTTTATTACACTGCATAATAATTTAACCCTATTTAGATCAAGGTTTGCGCTTTCGTGAAAAAATTTATTATATTAGTCATTGTGATCCTTGCTTTTTTTACTATCGATCATCCGCTTATAAAAGAGCCAAGAGAAAAGCTTTTAGGTGAAGGCGTTAGCCTTTTAGGCGAGTCAACAAAAGTAAATAGAAACCCAGCAGCAAGCATGGCTAAAAGCAATATAAGCGCTCAATTGGGATTATCAGAATCTGAGCATGAATATGTAGAAAAAACATTTACAACAGATGATTCAGTACGATTATTTCATTTACGTTATTGTCGCGAACGTGATTTAAATCTGTATTTTTATGATGACCGCTTAAATACAGTATGCAAAATAGTGTCTGAATCGTTAGCGCAAAAGCGAGTGAAGTAATGGACTTTTCAAAATTGAATAAAAAAGCGAGCGACTCATTTCACAAACATCGAAATATGCTTAAGAAATTAGCGCAAGGAAAAGCATTGAAATGCGAACAGTGCAACACCATGCTAACACTCAATTTAGCCACTGGAGAGTCTGGTAAAGGCATAATAAAGTGCAAGCAAGGCTGCACAGACATAGAGTTAGAATTAGGCGCTTAATAAGATTTATAATAGGTTACTTATAAAAATAAGTAACCTAAAAGCTACTCGTCCCACCCTTCATCTGTATACAAATCACTATTAAGTGCGACAATTTCAATCAACTCGGCAAAGCCTAATGCAAAATCACCCATTAATTCATATTGCTGTAAGCAAAGCGATTGTAGTCCTAAGTTATTTTGCGCAGCGATAGTAGTAATGGCGTCTTCACCTAGAGCAAAAAAGCTTAATGTCGCTTGAGCGCTCTCTAATGCATCTTTATATTCTGCTTCTAATTGCTCAGAGGTTAATAGTTTTTGAGTGTAAGTCGTTGTCGCTGTTAAAAAACCTTCACTCCAGCTTTTACAAAAATCAAAACTGTATTGCGTTGGTAATTTATAGCCAATCTCAAACACTTGCTCGCTTATTTGATGGTATAACGCCATAAATAAAAACAAGACTTCTTCGTCTAAATTATCTGTCGTGTTTGGTAAGATTTGTGCAATCCACTCATGCACGTCTAATGGCTCAGGAGAACAAATTACGCCAAACAAGTAACCTTGGCTTTGCGATAAGGTCATCGCTTCAGGCTGAGTATCTAAAAATGTGCTGAGCTGCGTAGCATGCAACTCAGTAAATTGAGGTAATTGCATTAAAACTCTTTATTTGTAAACATTAAAAATTAAGCGGATAACGACCTTCTCTATCTGGACGACCTAAAAACTTCACTGCATCGTGTACGTCTTTTGGTAATGTTGCATCAGGCTTTACGTATCCAGCTACTTTAAAATCGAAATTAGCCTTTAACATCGCATCAGCTTCAAGCCCTAAGGTGTTATCAGGATCAATAAGTATGGCTATGTCGCCAGACTTACAACTAAGGTTACCACCAAGCGGACCAATGTTAAACCAACCGTTTAAACCCTGTACATCAATATCTGGACTCGCTATTTCGCCTTTTAATGATTCACAATAGGGCGTGCCTGAGCTGTATTCATCAAGCTCTAATATTACGCGGCCTTTTGCTGTTACTGGCAGTGGTAATTGAATACGCTGCATTGCTCTTTCAACGGTGGAGCGAACAAGCC
Source organism: Pseudoalteromonas aliena SW19 (assembly GCF_014905615.1). NCBI lineage: Bacteria > Pseudomonadati > Pseudomonadota > Gammaproteobacteria > Alteromonadales > Pseudoalteromonadaceae > Pseudoalteromonas > Pseudoalteromonas aliena. The sequence goes on along the minus strand of NZ_AQGU01000019.1, from coordinate 15,928 downwards.
CATCAGTTACTTTAATTGTATTATTAAATAAGCCATAATTTACATTTGCATAGCCTGAAATATCGCTGCGCTCACGCGGATCACCAAACTTTAAATTAGTATTTAAGTTGCCGGTAAATAACTGCCATCCAGCAATATCCCAACGCACATTATTTAATTGCTCGCCATCAAAGCGTACTTGCATCATTTGCCCTTGCCAAATGCTACCAACGGTTTGACCTACTTCTAACTGCTTAGGTAGATAAGGTTTAGCTAAGTCCAATGCAATAACTGCGGGCAACTTAACAATACAAAAAATAATAAAGCTAAATAAAAATAAAATAGATAATGTTATTGTTTTTTTCATTAATTACTTCTCTAATACCAAGCGGCTTACGCGCACATAACCAGATTTATCATCGCGGCTTAAATCCAAGTTCTCGACACGTAAACCATGCTGATTAACAAGTTCATCGAGCCACTCTATCAAATGATTGAACTCGATTGAGTCGAGCGTCAAACGCAGTGAATCATTACTTGGCTGCATTTTGCTGATGCTAATTTTGTAGCGAGCACGCGTTGAGTTAACTATTTGGCTTAAATTTTGGCTACTGGCAATTTGTGTACTGCCCGCAGCTTTGAGTTTAACAATACTCTCATCAACCCAAACCAATAGCTCTTGTTGTTTAATTTGCGCTTGCTCAGCACGTTCTATTGCATTATTTAGTGGCCTAAAGATCCCCATTACTAAAATGAAAATAATAAACACACCACCTGCAATCATAACTAAATGTTGTTCTTGTTCCTTTAGCGAATGCCAATGTTGCATCAACTGCTTTTTCATACCGCACCTCGCAGTTTAATTTCACCCACGACAAAGTCGCCATCGTTATTCAATGAGCCTTGGTCAACCGTTAAACCTTGCTTTTCAAGCAATATTTTTACTTTACCGAAAGTTTGAAAATCCTTCGCCCTAGCTCGAATACGCAGCTCGTTACGACGCTTATCGTAGCGTAAATTTTCAGGTGTGAATTCACTCACTTGAGAAAACACATTAACTAAATTTGTTGTTAAGTCTAAAAAGCCAGCGTCGCTTGACCCCTGTATTTTTTTTAATGCGCCTCTAATTTGACTCTTAACAAGTTGCGGACGAACTTTAGTACCTGGAAACGCGTTCTGGTAACGCTCAACCACTTGTGCCTTTGTGATTTCTAGCTGAGTATTTAATTGATTTAATTCTACGGCCTTTATTGCAATAGTTGATACTAATGCAACACCTGTAATAACCGCAGCACTTTTCCAGTATCCCCACCATAATGTACTTTTCTTTTTAAGTTGATACATGCCTTGGCGAAGATTGAATTTAACGTTATCAAGTTGTTTAGCAAATAATCCTAAAGGTAAATCATAATCACTTGTTTGCGCTTGCAGGCTAACCGTTTCAGGGAATTGAGTCGCTGGGCTAAAATGCTTTATGTCAGGATTACCCATTGCCGTTAAATAACCATTTAACCAACTACTTTCTACAGCACTTATATGCCATTGACCTTGCTTAAATAACCATTGTCCATTGAGTTCTATGGCCGTTATTGCATCATCTGCTGTAGGTAATAACAAAGCATCTGGTAATATTTTATATACGGGCAAATTATACTCTACAAATAGCGCAAGCCATTGCTCAAACCACTCTTTATCGACCATAGCAACACGTATAGCATGTTGCTCATCTATCATGGTTGATTCACCGACCGCTATAAATAAATCATCTACGTCACATGCAATATCTTCTTCAAGCATATACGGTAGTGCTTGCTCAAGCTTACGATTCCATTTAGCAGGCAAAGTAACTGTTTTTAGCTGTACTTGATCACTTGGCAGTAAAATAACCACCTCACGACTTTGCGCTTTTTCACTTAACTCGCTTAAATGACTGGCATTAGCAAGCTCTCCACTGGCTATTATTTCTTGTTCTTGTGGTGAGTATATTAACCAGTTAAGTGTTTCTTGTTCAGTTTGACCCGTGCGGATCAATAATATTTCTGTCACTGTACGCCTCCAAATTTTCGCGCCAGTATCGTTACGTCACCATTGTTGGCATACAGTAATGTGGTCATCGAAAAACGCAAATCAACAAACGTTGCCTGCGTTTGTAATTTAAAATATTCGCTATTAATACTAAATAAGTTTTCTACTGCTTTAATGTTTTTCCCGCCTTGCTGAAGTACTTGTTCAAAGAATACTTCTTTGCTATCGAACCCAGCTTCTGGTCTTGCTGCTATTACGGCCTCAGCACCGGATAAACTCAACTCATCAATAAACGCACTGAGTATGAGAGCTTGCTCTGGCGTTAATGTATTTATATTAATAGAAAGCAAAGTACTACCTGGAATAACACACACGTAAGGAAGTATTTTTTCCATTACCAGCGGATTAAAGCCTTTGATCAATCGTAGTTCTGAAGTTGATGCAAATAAGCTATTTGCGGTCAGGTATGGGAATTTTTGTGACAAATACTCTCCCTCTTCTGCACCTGAGCGATATGTAATGCTGTTGGCATCTAACCAATCAAATACACTGTCAGCCATTGCTTCTTCAGACTCATTCGCAGATAAGTCTTCTATGTTTTCAAGTAATGTAAACAATGCTTTATGCGCTGGGTTTGTTTTATTTGCGCTATTTATATCAGGTTCTGCGGCTAAAGCATTCAAATTTAGGCAAGCTTGTAGGTCCGTTATTTTGCCACTCAGCTTGCCATTATCAACTGGATAAGGAACATCACCTTGTTTTGCCCATATTTGATCTAATGTTGTTTTCTCAGGGTCATCTTTTTTACTTTGAATAAGTGCTTTAATAGCTAGTTCTTCTGCACCATATGCGTACCACTTAGCTTGCTGGTGTCCTTGCAAATTGGTACTTTTTTGTACTTGGACCATCAAATTAGCACTCATTTCTACAGCTAAAATAGCCGCTAACGCCACCATAAATAATACAATAACAATGGCAGCCCCACGCGATGATTGATACCCCATTATGGCGTGCCTCTGCTATTTTTATTAGTTGTATTAGGTGTTGAACCATTTGTTGCTGTACTCGTGGGCGTGATCACCTTGCCTTGTCCTGGCACTAAAAATACACGGCGAATTGGTTTCGCGTCAACTTGCTGCAATGTAACGGCAACCGCTTTCGGTAATGCCTTAATATCCCATTGCTCTAGCCATTTATTTTTGTCATCAAGAAATTCAAACTTTAGCTCTTCGATACCTTTGAGGATAACTTGCACTCGTGGTTCAGTGTTATCAAGTTGATCTACATACACGCGATACACTCTTTCTAAGTTATCATCAATCACTCTATAACCAACCGCTTGTAATTCTGAGCGGGGTAGTAAATTAATTGGATTTACCCAACCATCACGCACAAACGCAATCCCATGATATTGACTTTCTAAAACATAACGCCCAGCAAGTAAATAGAGTTCTTGTACATCGCCAGCTTCGTTTCGCACTGCGCGTTTAGTCATTTGGCTAAAGTCTTGATCCATTAACCTGAATGTAGTTTGTAAGCCATTTAACTCAGCTATTTTTTCATCTGAGGCATCTTTAGACCGCGTCGTAGTCTCTAATATTTGGTGAGTAGCAATAATAACAAAGGCTAAAATTCCTAGAGCGACCATTACTTCAAGTAATGTAAATCCACGTTGCTTCACTTATTTCTTACCTTTATTCAAATAGGTGGAAAGCTCATAAACAGAACGCTCGTACTTCTCGTCACTAAAAACAGTAATGGTTAATTTAACAAAGCTTTTGTCGGCCGTAGGCATCACATCTTGTTGCCAAAACCACTCAACACCCGCCATTACTTCGCTACCACGCAATCCGCTTTTACTTTGCCATTGCTCACCTTTAGTGCGCTGCTCTACCAAGATATTTTCTGCGACCCATGAGGCATATGTTTGATCTTCAATGCTTGATAAATGATGTATATGCTCGCTAGTTACTTGCATTGCTGCAATACCTGTCATAGCACAAATACTTAGCGCAACTAATACCTCTAATAAAGTAAATCCTTTATTGTTATCCATTATTCTGGCTCTCGGCGCAAATTAACAGGGGCAGTAAATTCACCCTCTATAAAGTAAACAGGCTCTCTTTGATCTTTTAACTCAAGTGTTAGCTGAAATGCACTGACTTCACCCGATGACAGTATAAGTACTTGAGGGATTTTGAGCTTTTTAAGTTCTAATAAGCTGTCTTCGTCGCCGCCGCTCATTAATTCACGCCAATTGGATTGTTCGAGTAAGTTATCTGCTGCCCACGCTAAATCTTCTAGGTTTAGTGTTAATTTAAAACGTTCGTCAAACTCAACGGGATTAAATAACTCTTCTCGGTCAAACGTTATCCATTTCTCACTATCAAAAACTAAAAATTCGAACTTATTTTTGTCTACCTGAAATCCCAATTCAACTTGGTTCAAAATAGCAAACTCTGATGCCATATTAATGGTGGTATGCAGCCTAAGTGCTTGAGTATCTAGCTCATCCTCTGCACCGCCTTCTAAGCTATATACCACCATTTTGGTAGCAAAAGCGATGATCACTAATACCACTAAAATTTCAATTAAACTAAAGCCTCGGCTTTTTCTATGCATACGTTCAGAGCTTACTTGCATAGCAAGCTCTGGTTATTAACGTATAAATTCAAAGCACTATTGATTAACATTATTGCTTCTCAGGATCCCAGTTACCTATATCATCCTCTGTACCAGCTTCACCATCAGGTCCAACAGAAAAAATATCAAACTTCCCGGCTTCTCCTGGGCTGATTAATTGGTATGGTTTACCCCATGGATCATCAGGTAATTCACTAATAAAACCACCATCTGGAAAACGCTTTGGTACCGGTTCAATATTCGTTTTATTTACAAGCGCTTCAAGGCCTTGCTCTGTGGTTGGATAGCTTTTATTTTTAAGCTTGTAAAGGCTCATTGCGTCTTCAAGTTGCTGAATATCCAAGTGTGCCTTATCAATTGCAGCCTCTTCTTGCTGACCCATAATATTAGGCGCAACAATTGACATAATCATCCCGATGATAACCAGTACCACCATCACTTCTAGTAAAGAAAAACCTGATTGTTTATTCACGTAATTACCTCATTATTCTAAAATATTAAGTAAAAATGGTTTAGGTAAAACCACTAATATATAAAAAAACTAAGCAAGAGTTAAAGCCCTACGGCTTTATTCATTGCCATTATTGGCTGCAAAATTGCCATCACTATAAACAGTACAATAACCGCCATAGAGGCAATCATTGCCGGTTCTAATAATTTCAACGATACATTAACCATACTTTCAAATTCGCGGTCTTGGTTATTTGCAGCGCGCTCTAGCATTTGTTCAAGTTCGCCTGACTTTTCGCCACTGGCTATCATATGCAGCATCATCGGTGGAAACAACTTAGTTTGCTGAAGTGCAGCGCGTAAACTAGCACCTTCACTTACTCTATCGGAAGCATCCGCCACTGCTTTTTTAATTTTTTCATTTACTAACACCCCACCCGATATACGCATTCCCTCGAGTAAAGGTACTGAGCTTGATGACAAAATACTTAGCGTTCGCGCAAAGCGAGCTGTATTTATACCACGTGCAACCTTACCAATACCTGGCATGTGGAGTATTCGATTGTCCCACCAAAAACGTATTTTTGGTTTTTTTAAGGCATGTTTAATACCAATAGCGATGCCAGTGATAGCAATTAAACTGATAAACCAATAGTTTTGTACAAAATGACTACCGGCCATTACCCACTCTGTTGTCCAAGGGAGTACTTGCTTGGTTTTTTCAAAGGTTTTTAATATTTTAGGGACTACTGTTCCCAGCAAAACCGCAACAATACCAATGGCAAATATAACCAGAATAATAGGGTAAACCATAGCTTGCGTAATTTGACTGCGCATATGTTGGCGTTGCTCAGTGTAATCAGCTAATCGATTTAATACCTGATCTAAATGACCCGACTTTTCACCTGCGGCAACCATTGCACGGTATAAGTCATCAAACACATGTGGAAATTCACTCATACCATCGGCAAGTGTATAACCTTCAACAACCTTTGAACGTACCGACATCAACATGCGCTTTAAACGTGGTTTTTCGCATTGCTCGGCTACGGCCATGACGGCTCCCTCAACAGGCAATGCGGATTGAATTAACGTGGCCAATTGACGGGTGATAAGTGCTAAATCAGAAGTAGATATAGTGGGTTTAAAAAAGCTACCTAATAAAGGCGCTTTTTCACCTTTTACTTGTTTGTCACTTTGCGCTGCTGGGACTACCTCAAGTGGCGTTAATTTTTGATCACGTAAAATTTGGCGAATTTGTTTCGCGGTATCAGCCTCTAAAATACCTTTTTTTTCTTTACCCCTACCATCTAAGGCACGATACTCAAACGCCGCCATAATTAACCTTCCTCACGGGTAACACGCAATACTTCTTCAAGTGTTGTTTTGCCTGCAAGTACACGGCTACACCCATCTTGACGGATGCTTGGACTGCGTTTACGAATGTATTTCTCTACGCTTTGCTCACCTTTACCGTTGTGAATCATTTCACGTATTGTTTCATCAACTACCAGCAACTCATGAATACCAGTACGACCACGGTAACCATTGAAGTTACACTCCTCACAACCTACAGCTCGATAAATCGTCGGTTGGCTTTCAAAAGGAGCACCTAACAGCTGACATTCATGCTCGTCTGCTGTGTGGCCTTCTTTACAGGTATTACATAACGTACGTACTAAACGTTGCGACAACACACCGAGCAATGAAGATGAAAGTAAGAATGGTTCAACACCCATATCTTCCATACGGGTAATTGCACCCGATGCGGTATTAGTATGCAGAGTAGACATAACAAGGTGACCGGTAAGTGACGCTTGAACACCAATTTGCGCAGTTTCAAGGTCGCGTATTTCACCCACCATCACTACATCAGGATCTTGACGTAATATTGCACGCAAACCTCGAGCAAATGTCATATCAACTTTGGTATTAACTTGTGTTTGGCCAATGCCTGGGATCTCGTACTCTATCGGATCTTCAACGGTAAGAATATTACGATCGCGTGAGTTAATTTGGCTCATACCAGCGTATAAAGTGGTACTTTTACCAGAGCCCGTTGGCCCTGTTACCAAAATAATGCCGTGGGGTTTACTAATTAAATCTGAAAACAACGCACGATTTTCTGCAGTCATACCTAAATCTTCAAGGTTTAAGCGCGCGTTGTTTTTATCAAGTAAACGCAGTACTACACGCTCACCAAAGCTCGATGGCATTGTAGATACACGCACGTCAACTGCACGCCCAGCAATACGTAAGCTAATACGACCATCTTGTGGAATACGTTTTTCGGCTATATCAAGCTTAGCCATTACTTTAATACGAGATACAAGTAACGATGCAAGTTTACGATTAGGCTTAAGCACTTCTTTTAATACACCATCCACCCTGAAACGAATAACAAGCTCTTGCTCGAAGGTTTCGATATGTATATCAGACGCGCCCTCTTTAATTGCCTCGCTCAGCATGGCATTAATGAGTTTTATGATAGGTGCATCATCGTCACCAGCAAGTAAGTCTTCAGTTTGCGGGAGTTCATCAGCAAGTGAGAATAAATCAACTTCATTGCCAATGTCTTCCATCATCTGCTGGGTTTCCGAACTATCTCGCTGATAAGATGCTTCAAGCAATAGTTCAAACTTATCATCCGCAAGCTGCTCAAGCGTAAAACCATGCCCTGCAATACGGCGTACTTCTAATAGTACCTCCACATCAAGCTCGCCACGGTAATATACTATTCGATGCTCTTTATTTTTACTCAGTAATACACCAGCACGCCTTGCATACGAAAAAGGTAATCGCTTTGCGGGTAGTTCGATTAGCACATCATCGATTAATAGCTCGTCCTGATTATGCATTTTAGGATGAACCACATCTTGGTTTATCTCTTCAATTGCATTAGTCATCTTTACGCTCTTGTGCATTTTGTTTACGTAAAGAATCTTCATACGTTGGTGGCAGTACTAATTCATCATTCCATTCAGGTAAAATTGGTGAATCAGTCGCAGGCATTAACTCAATCCCATCTTCGCGCTGTTTAAATTGCTCACCACGAATAAAGTTATACTTATTAAAGCTTAACTTATTCATGCTTATACCATCACGAATAATAGTCGGGCGAATAAATACAATAAGATTACGCTTTTTGCGCGTTGTATTTGTTGATCTAAACAGATGCCCCAATACAGGTATGTCCCCTAATAATGGCACTTTAGAAACACTTTCTTGTACGTCTTCATCAATTAAACCACCCAAAACAACCATGCCTCCATCATCGGCCATAACGGTTGTTTTAATTGAACGTTTATTCACTGAAATATCAACAGCAGTTGCACCACTAACACTCGACACCTCTTGTTCAATAGTAAGTTGTACCGCTGAACCATCATTAATTTGTGGTGTTACTTTTAGTTTAATACCGACTTCTTGGCGCTCAACCGTCTGGAATGGATTTGCATTATTACTGCCCGTTTGCGAACCCGTTATAATAGGCACTTCTTGACCGACTAAAATAGATGCTTCTTGGTTATCCATTGTTGTAATAGACGGTGTTGCCAGAATATTTGAGTTAGTATTGGTTGATACTGCCTGTATAATAGCGCCCCAGTCATTTTTAATCACACCCAGCGCCAAACCATTAATACCACCCAGTATTGAAGCTAAAGGGCCATAGTCACCCTCAGAAGTTTCGTTATATTGAGTGGGCTTACCACTTTCAGTACCTATGATCGTTTTAGTCACTGTTTTATCTCGAGCTAGTTCTGCAGCTACCGCAACAGAGCCAACGGGAACCGTTTTACCATTGTTAAATTGCAGCATACCACCTTGTTCAGAAATCCATTGCAACCCGAGGTTAACCCCATCGCCTTCCATCACTTCTATAATTATGGCTTCGACTAAAACTTGTGCACGACGAATATCTATTCGCTCTATTACTGATTCAAGTGAACGCATTGTGTCTGGTTGCGCTGTGATAATTAATGAGTTGGAATCTGGGTGGGCTTCAATACTGGTTTCATTTTTACTGCGGCTACGTGTCTTTGTCGCCCCGCCTTGTGCATCATCCGTTAGCGATTTACTAACGCCTTGCAATACTTTCACTAAATCTTCAGCTTTCGCGTAGTTTAGGTAAAATACCTTTGTATTACCTTGGCTTTCTAATTCCCCGTCTAAGCGCTTAATAAGCTCAATTGCACGCGTACGAGCTTGACCTTCACCACTTACAATTACACTATTAGTTCGGCCATCTGCCACTACTTTTGGAATTAAGAATTCAGGAACACTGCCTTTACCATTATCTTTATAGATATTATCGACCACTGATACTACATCATCAGCAGTAGCAAACTTAAGCTTAACTATATCTACACGCTTATCGCCAGCTTGATCAACCGAACGAATAATTTCAACTAAACGATTAACCGATGCTGCATGACCAGTCAACATCATCACATTAGCCGCATTAAAGTTTGCAACATGGCCACCATCTTTTTGGTCACTAAATTGCCTTACCAATGGGCCAAGTTCTTGTACGCTTACGTTTTTAACTCGTACAACTCGTGTGATCATCATGTCGCCGCTAGCGTCACTACCTTCGGTAATTAGTGGCACATTAGACTTTTTAGCATCAGAACTTTTTTCTACTTTTATAATGCCATTATCCATTTCAACGGCCGAGTAGCCGTAAACTTCTAATACGTTTAAAAAGAACTGATAATAAAGTGCTTCATCCATTAACTCATAACTGCGTACGTTTACTTTGCCACGCACATTAGGGTCAATGATGACTGTTTTATTAAGGTTTTTACCAACGATATTGATAAACTCGTTGATATCTGTCCCTTTAAAGTTAGCAGCGTATTCAACAGCTGAAACTGACAATGAAATACTTGCCGCTAAAAAAAGTGCCGCGTACTTAGCTAACCCTTTTTTAATTTTTTTGAGGTGTAGCACCTGAACCATTATATTAAAACTCCAAAGCTATGTTATTGCAGACTAAATTGCACATCTATTTGTTCGCCATCACGTTCTATAGTGATATTGGCATCCGTGCTATTGCGCAGCTCATTAATAGCTGACATTGCCTGTTTTAGATCTGTTAGTTGATAGCCATTAATTGCAATAGCTAAATCGTTATTTTGTAAACCCATTTGCTTAAATAATGCAGGTTCTTTACCTGGACTTAAGCGATAACCAATGAGCTCTCCATCGTTCATTGCTTGTGAAACACGTATGTAATCAAATAATTTACCTGGTTCTTCGAGTAATTCTTCACGTGTCTCTATTATTGATTGCTTTACTTGCGGATCAGCAGTGGCATCTATTTTCAGCTCACTCGATACAAATTGCTGCGGCCCCATATCTTCATCATTACGTGCAGCTAAAACAGGCATAGATACCGTTTTAGTAAAATCGAGACCATCAAGCATTAATGTTTCAAAGCGGCCACTCACGTTTAAAATTACACGGTCTGGTAATATTTGCGCCACTTTAGCTCGGGTACCTTGTATAACATCTTCAGCTAAATAACTTACTTGTTTACCTTGTGATTCAATAATCGCCACTCCACCTTGATCATCATTACTCACCGCAACAATACCTGTGAGATTAATACTTAGGCGAGTCTCTGGCGCGTTGTTAACAACCTGCGATTGCTGCGCAGTGTTATTGTTATTTGTTACAATTGCTTTACCGAATAAAAATTGTTCAATGATATGTTGGGCCGAACTATTACGAACATTATTTGATTGACTAGTATGTTGCGCAGGAGCAAGAGGAGATATAACCGGCTTTGGCCAAACAAGCCAAACTAATTTTGATAATAAAAAAGCAAGGTAAACAACAACTAACAGTGTAACTAACGCACTTAATTTAGCATGCGGTAACCGCGTTAAAAATTGTTTAAATTGCTGAATTTGCTGTTCCATAAATAGTATTCTTATTTTAATTTACTGCGTAAGCGCGTACCCATAGTACCCTTTCATTTTTCATTCAACAAGAGTACTAATATTAAACTTTGTAAACAGAATGAATTAATTTAGCTTGTCTGTATAAAAAGCAAACTTCCTATGTAATACCTTCATCCGATGATGATTCCATGATAAATTTTAAGTTATAACTAAAGTGGATAAAATGCCTTATGAGTAAAAGAAGTAATAGCAAGTCAAACTCAGACCATACAGACGAAGTAAAAGTTCGATTAGATAAATGGCTATGGGCAGCACGCTTTTATAAAACACGCGCAGCTGCTCGTGAAATGGTACAAGGCGGTAAAGTACATTATAATGGCCAGCGTACCAAAGCGAGTAAAATTGTAGAGGTTGGAGCAATTGTTAAACTTGCTCAAGGCGTGGATGAAAAAATAGTTACTATATTAAAAGTGCTTGAAAACCGACAAAGCGCCCCCATTGCACAGACCTTGTATCAAGAATCTGCTGCAAGTATTGTTAAACGCGAAGAGAATACCATCGCACGTAAAAATAACAGCTTCTTTGCACCTCATCCGGTAAAAAAACCAGATAAAAAGCAAAGACGCGAACTCTTAAAAATGAAATCAAGTTAGGTAAAGCCGCTCATGCAACAAGATTTACTTCACCGTTATTTATTCAATGAACTAGATGTTCGTGGCGAACTCGTTCAAATCAAAAGTGCCTATAATGAAATGATTGCCGATCATAATTATCCGGCTCCTGTTAAAGCATTACTAGGTGAATTGCTCGTTGCAACATGCTTACTCACTGCAACTTTAAAGTTTGAAGGTGAAATAGCCGTACAGTTACAAGGTGATGGGCCTGTTAAATACGCAGTTATTAATGGCGACGATAAACAAAATATGCGTGGTATAGCTCGTTTGCAAAGTGAAGTAACAGGGACCACCGTGAAAGAGCTTATCGGCCAAGGTTACATGGTGATAACTATTACCCCAGATAAAGGCGAACGCTACCAAGGCATTGTGCCTTTAGAACACGATACATTGAGTGAGTGTATTGAAAGTTACTTTGAGCAGTCAGAGCAATTAAAAACACGTCTTTGGTTTGCAACTGATACAACTGAAGGCAGCGCTAAAGCATGCGGTTTATTTTTACAAGTACTCCCTGTTGACAAGCAAAAATCAATTGAAGACTTTGCCCATTTAGAAGCCCTAAGTAATACGATTAAAAACGAAGAACTATTACATCTTGATGCTAATACAGTACTTACTCGCTTATACCACGAAGATAACCCTCGTGTGTTCGAACCACAAGCTATTAAATTTAAGTGTGGTTGTAGTCGCGAGAAAACAATTACTGCCCTTGTCAATATAGGACAGCAAGACCTACTTAAAGATATTGATGAAAAAGGTTCGGTGAACATTAGCTGTCATTATTGTTTAAAAGAATATGTTTTTAATGAACAAGACGTAAAAAACATTTTTAATTAAGAACCCCCTCTTAAAAAAGTACACACTGAAAAGCTGTAAACACCACAGCTTTTTTGTTCATAAAAAATGATACCGGTGTCATAAAACTAACAACTTTTATGACACCGGTATCATTGAAATTATTCATGTTTTTTACTAAATATATGTGTTTTTAACGCTTTCATAGGCTCGAACATCCCCAACCCTTCTGTTACTATAATTACAGCTTAAGGTAATTAAGAACCCAGAGCTATCCCGTTCAATCTCTCATATAGTTAGGTATAAACATGACTTCAAGCGCTACACGTTTTGTCGATTTAACCGCAGCTGAACTTGTCGAGCACGCGATCCGCCGTGGCGAAGGGACTTTAGCCGCAAACGGAGCTTTTGTTGCAATCACCGGTCGTCGTACTGGTCGTTCACCAAAAGATCGTTTTATTGTTCAAGAAGCAACTACTCAAGATGATATCCAATGGGGCAACGTAAATCGCCCATTTGATGAAGATAAATTTGACGCACTATGGGCTCGCGTAGAAGCACATGTTCAAAGTAACGACCACTTCACCTCTCACCTAGAAGTTGGCGCGGACACCGAGCATTACTTGCCTGTTATTGTAACTACAGAAACAGCGTGGCATCATATTTTTGCCAAAAATATGTTTATTGAACCACAAAATTACAATGCTTCTGATCTGCCTCAATGGCAAGTGATGAACGTCCCGTCATTTGTATGTGAGCCAGAACGTGATGGCACAAATAGCGATGGCACGGTTATTATTAACTTCGCGCAGCGTAAAGTGTTACTTGCGGGTATGCGTTATGCCGGTGAAATGAAAAAATCGATGTTCTCTGTCCAAAATTTCCTACTACCAGCAAAAGGTGTATTACCAATGCACTGCTCTGCAAATGTAGGCGAAGCTGGCGATACTGCATTATTTTTTGGTTTATCAGGTACTGGTAAAACAACGTTATCTGCAGATCCAACTCGCTTTTTAATCGGCGATGATGAACATGGTTGGGCACCCGGTAGTGTATTTAACATCGAAGGCGGTTGTTACGCTAAATGTATCGATCTTTCTCAAAAGAATGAACCTGTTATTTGGGATGCTATTCGTTTCGGTACAATTTTAGAAAACGTCGTATTAGATAAAAAAGGCGTTCCAGATTTTCACGATACGAGCCTAACTCAAAATAGCCGTGCGGCCTATCCGCTTGAGCACGTTGAAAAGCGAAAAGTAGAAAACCGTGCAGGCGAACCAAAAGCCGTTGTTTTCTTAACATGTGATGTTAGTGGTGTACTACCACCGGTATCAATACTCAGCGAAGAAGCCGCCGCATTTCATTTTTTAAGTGGTTATACAGCAAAAGTAGGATCGACTGAAATTGGTTCTACAAGTGATATTGAATCTACGTTTTCAACATGTTTTGGTGCACCATTTTTCCCTCGTCCAGCAGGCGTTTACGCCGAATTACTAATGAAACGAGTACGCGAGTTTGGCGCTAAAGTATATTTAGTTAATACCGGCTGGACAGGTGGTCCTTACGGTACTGGTAAACGTTTTGACATCCCAACAACTCGCGCAGTTGTAGATGCAATCGTATCAGGTAAATTAGCAAGTGTTGAAACACAACATATCGATGTATTAAACCTTGATGTACCTGTTGAAGTTCCAGGTGTAGACACTAACTTACTCAACCCTATCAATACTTGGGAAGATAAAGCTAAGTACAATGAATATGCCGCTAAACTTGCTGCTGACTTCACTGAAAACTTTGCTAAGTACGATGTGTCTGATGATATAAAGAATGCAGGGCCTAAAGCTTAATTATTTGTTTATAAATTAGCTTTGAATTTGCATTAAAACGCCAGCTCACGCTGGCGTTTTTGATCCATTCAATGAATATCCCATACCAACACTAAGTAACCTGAACTATGGATAATAAATCTATCTCTAGCAGCTATTTTCTGCGCTAACTGCGTTGAATTTACTTGCAATAGGCCAGCTATTGACGCGTAAAGTCGCCTTTTTTTCACTGAAAATCTCTGGCTGGAGAAAATAAATTTAAATATCATCATGATTCAATACGTTAGTAAATTTCTTAACCAGAGTTCAGGTTAAGTAAATAAGGGAATGGATGGATAATTACGAGATTGTTGAGTTCTGTAGCAAGATAGCTTGAGTGCCAGCCAGCTTGATGCATTATAACTACTGAGTACTTACCCTCAGATATAGATTTGATATAAGCTTTAAATGTTTTCTCATTCCTTCACTATTACTCACCAGTAAACAAGTGCTTCAGTATGTCTGTTACTAATACAAACAGCGCCGAAGAGGTATGCATACTCAAATTGCTGCTGTTGAATCGCTCTTGGTCTTGCTCCTTTCTCTGCCCAGATTTTAGTGGTTGTGCTTCTTTGACCAAACCGTGCTTCATCTTGAAACCAAACAAGCACGTTATCAAGAGACACATGACCTGGGATCTTAAGGACCGTTTCGATTTAGAATTTTTTAAAAGCGTCTTGTGCTTGAGCTGATTGCTTTCGACTACATATGATTTTACTAGGGCGTGTTGACCTTTCGTGATTGATTTCTCAGCAGACTGTTTGGTATTTAGGCAAGGCAGACCTATTTCGTGTGGGTATTCCCCATAAATAGGCGATAACGCAGCATAAATGCCAAAAATGCGCTGCCCTTTAGATTCTTTCTAGGAACGATTAACTCTTTGTTGCTCTGTTTTTACTTAGCCCACTAAACCATGATCAAAGTATGCTTTGCTCCAAATATTTACACTTATTCTGCTCACTTTTAAAAAAGCGATGTCGGTTCTATTTTTCCCCCTCAGTGAAGCGGGGATTGGTAAATAACTTCAATCGATGCTGAGCATTAGATCTGGTATTTATTAATAAAGAAAAGTTTTGGTACATATCCACTCCTGTTAATACAGCTATTATACCAATCTGCTTATATATGGGGTCTATTTAGCGTAAAGAAAATTACGCTAGAACTAGGCAAAAAATTTTTGTATCTAGTTGTTCTAAATAAAAATTTTTAACTACATTATAGTGCAATTTAATTAGTTAAATTGATCAAAGATTTATACAGTTTTGTATCACTAGCATCGCCGGAGGCTGTCTTCAGACTGTTACAATTTGAGTTTGTACAACCTAAATTAATTTTTCTACAGACGTAAAAAAGCCCGAATCGTTAGATTCGGGCTCTCTACAATTTGAGGTCGGTGCGCTACGCAGTAGAATGTCGTAGTGCCCACAGCGGTGGAGAGCCACAGTGAAATGCTACATCGTTTATTGTCCGCTATTCACCCGCATTTCACTTTTCTGCAGACGTAAAAAAGCCCGAATCGTCAGATTCGGGCTTTCTACAATTTGAAGCCTGGTAATGTCCTACTTTCACATAGCAAATGCTACACTAT